>JAKISE010000069.1 GCA_021648745.1 Cyclobacteriaceae bacterium | reverse complement strand
ATATCTAGCAGGCAATCTTTTGAATATAAAAATCTTGAAATAAACCATTATATCTTTGCTTTTTATATTAAAAAGCTCACCTACTATTTTATTTTCTGGCAGCTATTCCTTATCCCGAACTCAGGTTAACACTAACAAGATTAGAACCGGATGAAGTATAACGACATTATAAAAAGCCACCCAACTGTATTGGTAGATTTTTATGCCGATTGGTGTGGCCCTTGTAAAATGATGGCTCCTGTTTTTAAAGAACTTAAGTCTGTAATGGGTAATAAACTAAAAATTGTAAAGATTGACACAGAGAAAAACCAACAGCTTTCTGCCAAAATGAATATTAGAAGTATTCCTACTATGGTGTTGTATAAAAATGGAAAACTTGTTTGGCAACAACCCGGAGCGATGCCTATGAAAGCACTTCAAAACAAGATTGAATCTTTTGAGTAACTAAGTAACCTATCATTGACAAGGAGATTTCGTCATTGCAACTTCCCTGTGCTGATTTTTTTAATTCCGCTCTCAGAATAACGTTTTTGTATAAATTAATGAGGCAGTTTTTTTTCAATTAAGCCATAGCTAAAAGTTCCTAATAGAGCACCGACTATGGCTAAAATAAACACCCAGCCTTCATAACCTACTAAAATGAATAATGGTCCCGGACAAGCACCTGTAATGGCCCAACCCAATCCAAAAATGGTTCCTCCAATGAGGTTTCTTGCATAGCCTGGCTCTTGGGTAGAAACTGTAATGAAGTTTCCTGCCGAATCTTTCAGTTTTCTTCTCTTTATAAATTGAATCGTAATTATCCCAAATACCACAGCTGAGCCGATCACTCCAAACATGTGAAAAGATTGAAACCTAAACATTTCTTGAATTCTGTACCAAGAAATGATTTCTCCCTTGCTTAGTGTAATACCAAACAAGATTCCCATAATCATAAATCGTATATGCTTCATTATAATGCTATTAAATAAGGTAAAATAAAATGGGTCATTACTAATCCGCCAATAAAGAAACCAACTACAGCAATTAACGACCAGTATTGGAGGTTGCTTAACCCACTAATGGCGTGGCCAGAAGTACAACCGTTGGCATACCGGGTGCCGAAACCTACTAAAAATCCTCCACCCAATAAAAACACAAGGCTTCGTAAACTCCATATATTGTCAGCACCAAAAATTTCTTCAGGCAGGTAAGAAGTGCCAGGGCTTTCAATGCCGATGGTTTTTAAATCAGTTATGGTAGCTTGCGAAATAGCAACTGCCGTATCTGGGGTTAAGAATTGACTAGAGATAAAGCCTCCTATCACTACACCACCAATAAACATCAAATTCCAAATTTGATCTCTCCAGTTAAAGCAGAAAAAGTCTGACACTTTACAGCTACCAAGCATACAACATACAGTTTTAAAGTTTGTTGAAACGCCAAAGCCTTTGCCGAAATACAATAATGAAAACATTACATAGGCAATGAGAGGACCTGAAATCCACCAAGGCCAAGGTTGTTGTATAAATTCAATTAGTCTATCCATTTTATCTTTTTGTTAAAAAATTAATCATTAATAGAAAAAGTAAGCTTGCAATTATCTATGCAGCTTAGTATTTGAGTAACTTCTTGCAGCTTTAGAAAATAGTACATATTCTTACCCTCTCTAACACTGCCAAGCACTCCTTTTAGTTTCATTGTATTAAGGTGATGAGATGTAAGTGACTGCTCTAAATTGAGGTCAGCGCAGATTTCAGACACCTTCTTTCTTCCTATTTTACCTAGGTAATCTATAATTGCTAATCGAGTAGGGTGTGCAATTGTTTTTAACACAAATGCAGCCTTCTCCAATTCGTTCTGTTTTACTAATGTATTATCCATTGCTACATTCATTAAATATTTTGGTCGTACAGTTTGCGCAAATACCTTTATCAAGTTGTCCGTAAATAGATTGTAAGGCCGCTATCTTGGTATCAAACATATTTTCCTTTCCTAGATGGATGTCAAAACCACCTTTTTTCAAATAGTCTCTTACGGGATAACGTAAGGAGCAAAAATAAAATCCTTTCCCAACGGCCTTCCATTTATTCGCTTGTCGCTCTAATAATTCTGCACCGGCCAAATCAATCATTCCTATTCCATTGCCCACGATTAACAGGTTGGGTTCACCTGCATCAAACACATTACTAAGAAAATCCTCCACCTTATCAACTGCACCAAAAAAGAGGGACCCATCAATGCGAATAATTCGGAGTTGAGGACATGTAGGCATTGGTCTGCGCTCAATATTTACAAATGGACGATGTTCGTTATCTTTATCTGGAGCAAGAGTTACGATACGAGGACTTGAAGTTCTTTGAAGGTAGAATACCAGTGAAAGAATGACACCCATATAAATTGCAAACTCCAACTCTAAGAATAAAGTGGAAAGAAGTGTAACTGAAAAAACGGATGCTTCAGCCTTGCTTGACTTAAATATCTGCTTTATGCTAACAAAATCGATTAAGTTAAATGCCACTAACAAAATAATTCCACCCATAGCTGCAATAGGCAAATAGGCAGTTAGTGGTGCAATTAGTAATAGAATCAACATTAACATTACAGCTGCAAAAATAGCTGCCATAGGTGTTTTTGCCCCTGCTGTGTAATTAACTCCTGATCTGGTAAATGAGCCTGAACCCGCATAACTGGAAAAGAAACTACCCACAATATTCGATAGTCCTTGCCCAATAAATTCCTGGTTCCCATCAATTCGTTGCCCTGATTTTGAAGCAATTGATTTGCCAATAGCCACAGCTTCAATTAATCCTAATAAGGCAATGGCAAATGCATAAGGCACGAGCTCTTCAATTTCTAACCTTTCAAAGTTTGGGATTGTAAATGGAGGTAAATTAGCACTTAATTTTCCTACTAATGTCACTCCGTTCTCACTACCGCCAATAAAATAAGCGAGCACACTGCCACCAATCATGGAAACAAGCAGGTTTGGCATTTTAGGAGAAAACTTTTTAATGGCTAATGCCACAATTAATGTGAACATCGCTATTCCAAACACATACAAATTCGTGTCTGAGATACCTTGAAATATATGAATCCATTTTTCTATAAAATCTCCTTCACGAGGAATGTGAATACCTAATACTTTCCCTAGCTGGCTCGTAGCTATTAAAATAGCAGCCCCAGCCGTAAAACCTACAATAACAGAATGAGAAACAAAGTTTACTAAACTACCTAAGCGAGCCAAGCCCATACCCAACTGAAATACGCCCGCTAACAAGGTGAGTGTTAACACAAACTGGATATATTCAGGAGATTCAGGCACTGCAAATTTGCTAACGGTGCCAAAAATTACAAGCGAAATAGCCGTAGTTGGCCCTGAAATTAAATGCATAGACGACCCAAATAATGCAGCTATAATGGGTGTAATCATTGCTGTGTAAAGCCCGTAAATTGGGGGCATCCCTGCAATGGCAGCAAAGGCGATACCTTGAGGCAGCACGATGATAGCACCCGTAAGCCCTGCCATGGAATCCGCCTTAAGCGTATCTTTATTCACCATTCCTGCCCAAGACAGGAATGGAAATATTTTATGTAGTAAATTCGTTTTCAACTTAATCTCTAGGCTTTCCGTCCACGTAATACGTTGACATATCTGGTTTTAATGCTCTAGGAAAGTGCAATGGTCTTCTTTCGCCATTTGGTCCTGGCGCAGGACGAGTCCAACTCAACCATTTTTTATACTCTTCGTGCGATTTATTCGTATCCACCTGAATATCACCATACTTATCCTCTGCATGCGCTACTTCTATGCGCACTTTTTGGTGCCAGCAGTGCATGCCACTAATAGGATCGGGATGAACTGGGAACGTGATATTTTGATGAACGCCACCATCGCTCCAGAAAATTCGTTTCGAATCTTTGTCTGAACTTTCGTGTGGTTTTATGCCCGATATAGTACTCATTTTCCAAACGCCATCCTTGTTCTCAATATTTACCGTATTGGTTGCCCAACGATTGGCCTCTGTATCTTGAGGTCGCCTCCATCGACCCAAGTGATGCGAACAAGCCACAATTCCTGGTTTCATTCCTTCGGTTACCCACACCTTATCTACAAAATACCCAATATCGGTATTCACACGAATGAGGTCGCCTGTTTTAAGATTGAACTTAGCGGCATCCGAAGTGTGCATCCATACTGGGTTGCGGTTGGCAATTTCTGCTAACCACTTAGCATTACCCGAGCGTGAGTGAATTAGTACTGGCAGTCTAAAGGTTGGTACTAAAGGAAAATCTCCTTTTTCTCTGTCCATTTCTTGCTCGTGTACATGACTCTTAATATAGGTTGGCGTGGTGTATTCCGGCCATTTCCAATCTTCCATCGTTTGCGAGTAAAACTCTTGCTTACGACTTAGTGTTGGAAAACCAACTACATTATCACCATCTACATTTACCCCAATACGTGCTCCATCTTTGGTAATTACACCTGTTTTCTTATCCGTATTGGCCCCTTTCATCTGCTCTGCAGATAATGGTTTTTTATGCAATTCATACACCGAAGATTCAATTTCAAATGCACCGTATTTTTGCATATACTCAAGCGCATTCATGTTTTCTTCCTTGGCTTTTTCAGGAAGCCCTTTTACGTTTTCGAATATGAACTGGTAGTATTCATCAATCGTAATTTTTTCTCCTTTTCGGTAAGGCGACATAAAGTGCTCACGAATTCCTAAGCTTCCATCAGGGTCAATTCGCCATGATAATTCTATCCAAAACTCATCTTCTTCCCATACTTCCCCGGGGTTTACTTCGTACGTAAACTCAAAAGGTTTACCTTGTCGCTTTGCGTATTCACGAAGTACTGGCTGCCTAAAGGCTACCCAAACTCCACTGTGAGTTTCGTAACTGTTAACATCATGTCGCTCTGGAGCTAGCCCCATTGGCAGTACATAATCGGCAAAGTAGGCAGTCTCACTCCAAGTTGGAGTTAAGGCAATGTGCATACCTACCATCTTCTCATCAGAGAGCGCTTCCATCCAAGTAAATCCATCAGGATAGGTCCAAATAGGGTTAAATACCCTTGTAAAATACACATCCATTTTACCTCTGCCTTCTTTTAAGAAGTGAGGTAATAACTGACTCATTTCGAAGAATGCTAATGGATATTCATTCGGAAAATGTAGCTCATTCCAGAATTTTTGCGCTGGAGGATTATCGAAGAATGTTGGTTTCCACTTATTCCAAGCACTTGGAGAAGTTCCACCTTCGGTACCCACACTGCCCGTTAATACATTTAAGAAATGTAATGATCTGGCCACAGCCCAGCCTCCTAAATTACCCGAACCAGCACTACGCCAGTTATGCGAAGCAAAACGTGATCCTGCTTTCCCAATTTCTCTTGCTACCTCAACAACTGTTGCCGCTTTTACACCACTTTCCTGCTCTGCATATTCAGGCGTATATTCAGCGTATTCTTCTTTTAATTTTTCTAAGTAATTCTCAAAAGTAACTTCCGTTCCTTTATGCTTTTTCTCTAAATAATCTTCCCAGTTAACCCAGCTCTTCACGAACTTTCTATCCAGTAAATCCTCTTCAATGATGATTTTAGCCATTGCCAAAAGCATAGCTGCTTCTGAACCAGGATTTGTTGGCAACCAGTAATTACTCATACTAGCTGTGTTGGAAAGACGAGGATCCATGGTAGCCAATTTGGCTCCATCCATCATGCCTTCCATAATACGTTGTGCATGCGGGTTAAAATAATGACCCGACTCTAAGTGCGCACTAATCAATAGTATAAATTTTGCATTCGCAAAATCTGGAGAAGGCCTATCATAGCCATGCCAAATATTATAGCCAAAACGAGCACCTGAAGAACACACGTTAGTGTGGCTATTATGGCCATCTACGTTCCAAGCTTTCAGTACTCTATCCATATAGCCTTCGTGGCCTGGACGACCTACATGGTAGGCAATTTCATTATTTCGGCCTTCCTGAAGTGCCTTACGGATTCTTGCTGCAATATCATCTAACGCCTCATCCCAAGTTACCCGTTCCCAGCCGCCATCACCACGCTTACCCTTGCGCTTCATTGGGTACATTATTCTATCCGGATCTTCTACCTGATTAATAGTAGCAGGCCCTTTGGCACAGTTTCTTCCTCTACTTGCAGGGTGATAAGGGTTTCCTTCAAATTTTCTGATTTTGCCATTGGCATTATCAATATAAGTTAACAACCCACAGGCCGACTCGCAGTTAAAGCAAGTGGTAGGCACAATGGTGTAATTCTTTGTTTCTTTTCGTCCCCAGCCTGTAGCTTCGTACTCGGTCCAATCATTCCACTGCTCTGGTGGTGGATAATTGGTGAGTGCGCCAGGCTCAGTAAGCCTAGGTAATTTGGGGTCTTCCACATTATGTAAGTTAGGAATGATGTGCAGGGCTTCTGCAATCTTCTCTACTATGGATGCTTTATGTTTGTATGACATTTTTTAAATGTTAGACTGTGAGATGTTAGACACAAGACGTAAGATTTTAGATGTAAGATTAATTGACTTGAAATTATTAAATGTTATTGTATAAAATAGTTTCATAATCGTTTTTTAGTCTTGTACCTAATAGTCTTGTGTCTTAAGTCTTAATTTTTATTAACTAGCTTAATGAAATTCGTTGTGGTGCTTCAACCCAAATTCTTTCTTGAAGAAGAATGCCGATTAAGGCTACTAAACCAGTAGCAGCAACGGGCGCTCCAAATACAACCATTCCGATTGGTAATAGATTACCAAATACTACTACTCCGTACCAGAAACGATTTTTATAACGGCCTTTCATTATCATATCAACCGTAGCTTTTGCATCAGCAGTTGGGTGGGTAGTTCCCAACTCTACCACTAGCAAAATCACATTAAATACTAAAGTTCCTACTAAGATGTATTCTAAAAATCCACCCCAATCACCATCACCTGCCATTAGCACGTTACCAATGGCTAATGCACCTGCACCTGCCATAACACTATGCACAAACATATGTAGTGGCAATGTTGGACTTTGCCAAAAATCGCGCCCTTTGGCTTGTGCAAATAAGAATGCGGTGTAAACAGCTACCAAGATTGTTGACAATGCTGATACCCACATAGCTATATCTGCTAATACAGGAATTTCGAAGAACAACCCTGCTCCCCAAACGGTTAGTAAACCACCAAAAACGGTAATGGCGTACCCACCACGAACTAACCACGAGTTCCATTGTGGACGTAGTAAAACGTAGGCAAATCGCATGGGTTGATCTAAATCTTTTACGAGTAAAGCTCCTGTTAGCGTTAAGAAAACAAGCCCTAAGCCAATGCCTAACCAAGTGGTTTCGGTTGAGAAACCAACATTCATTAAAGCGGCTAGTGCCAATACTAACACAGCTCCTGCGGAGATTGCTTTTGTAAATACATAACCAGATACTTCCCATCCCCAAAGTACTCCTTTGTCGGGGGTATCATACACTCGTTTTACAGTTGATTTACCTAAAATGGCTGCCATTTGTGATTTTTCAGGATTTTGATTATCGCCAGCATACGTTTTAACAGTATCAGGGTTATTGGCTAAGGTATCGGTCATTTCCTCATACGATTTTTTAGATAAGCTCTCTGCATATTTAGCATAATGCCCCACTCCGTTGGATTGTGCACTCCACATCGTTTCTTCCGTTTTAGCAGTAGCCGAAGGCGTTAGCATCACTTCATCACTATTAATGTAAAACACATTAGGGCTTGTGCCTTTTTCTGGCTTACGTACCATTGTATTTTGAGTAGCTAGTAACATCGAAATCTCTGTATCAGGATTTTCCATATCACCCGAAATAATAGCTTGCTCTGGGCAAACATTTACACAGGCTGGCTCTAAGCCAATATCGATTCTATGTGCACAATAATTACACTTAGAGGCCGTGTTGGTATCTGGGTTTATAAACAGTGCATCGTAAGGGCAAGCCTGCATACACGATTTACAACCAATACAACGGTCGTCATTGAAATCAACAATTCCATCTGGACGAATATGCAAGCATTCTACCGGGCAAATCTCCACACAAGGAGCATCGGTACAATGGTTACATCGGGTTACTGAAAACAGTCGGGTGGTATTTGGGTACTCGCCTTTTTCTACTTGCTTTACGTAGGTTCTATTAACACCTACGGGCACATCGTGTTCCGATTTACAAGCAACGGTACAAGCGTGACAACCAATACATTTTCGGTTGTCTAATACAAAGCCGTATTTCATTTTTTAGGGTATGTTATACTAAATTTTAAATTTCATTTCAAAATCAAATTACAATGTATGATGATATGTTCATATATACAAGTATTAGATTGTAGATTCTTTTATTAATGCAAAGTATTATTTGAAATAAACCGAAAAACATTTTTTGTATTGATTATAAATAAATTTCTCAGAACAGAAATTATCAATTAAGAATTACCCTTTCCACTTCTTTCATGATTTCCAATTATTGTATTTTTATATCTTATTGCATTGTTTAAATAGCCCACATACCCATTCCTTATGAAAAAGACCATTATTATCTTCGCTTCGTTGCTTGTTGTTCTTTTTGGTATTCTGCTTTCCCTTCCTTACTTTTTTAAGAATGATATAAAAGCAGCCATTGATAAAGAATTAGCCACCTCGGTTAATGCTGATATTAATTTTGATATAGATAATTTTAGCGTTTCGCTATTTCCTAATTTTCCTAACCTTACAGTGGGTATTCAAGATTTTTCGGTGGTTGGCAGAGACAACTTCGCAGGAAAAGCATTGTTTTCTACCCAAAATTTTGAAGTAGTTCTCAATCTTAAAAAGATTATTTTTGATGACCAAATGAGTGTGCAAAGTATTTTGCTTGATCAGCCCGTAATTTGGATTAAAGTGCTAGCCAGTGGCAAAGCCAATTATGATATTGCTATCCCCTCAGAGGAAGTGGAAGAAATTGAGGAAGATTCAGGTGAGCCATCAGAACCTTTTAACATGTCGATAGACAAATGGCAAATCATTGGAGGTGATATTACCTATGACGATGAGACCATTCCTTTTTTAATGGAAATTAAGGACTTAAACCATACAGGATCAGGAAACTTTTCTCTCTCCTTATTTGATATGTTACTTAAAACAGATGCGACTTTGGCCACCATACGTTACGATGGTGTAACCTATATGAAAAACAAGAAGCTCACCGCAGATATGGCATTGGCCATGGATATGGATGCATTTAAATTCACTTTTAAAGACAATGAATTTAAACTGAATGATTTTGCCATGGGTATGAATGGCTGGTTTAGTATGCCCGAAGAAGGGTTTGATATGGACTTAAACATCACTTCTAAAAATAACAGCTTTAAAAGTGTACTCTCTCTTATTCCAGCCTTATATGCTACTGATTTTGATGGCTTAACAGCTTCTGGTTCGGTAGAGTTTAATACTAGCCTCAAAGGCATGTACACCGATAATCGCATGCCTGCTTTTAATGTGTTTATGGGCATTAAAGATGGACGTTTTCAATATCCCGATTTACCCACGGCTGTTGACAATGTACAATTTAAAATGGTAATTGATAATAAAGATGGCAATATTGATAACACGAAAATTAACATCAGTCAATTTCATATTGAACTGGGTAAAAACCCCATTGATGCCACTTTAAAAATTGATAACCTTATTGATTACCCACTTGATTTAAATGCTTCTGCCAAAATTAATTTTGCAGAAATGATGCAGCTTTTCCCAATGGAAGGTATGGAACTGAAAGGGCTGTTAGATGCAAACATTCGAGCCAAAGGCGTGTATGACACACTAACTTCTACCATTCCTGCCAGTGGCAAATTTAATTTGTCAGAATTCTATTATTCAGATGTAGAATACCTGCCACAAGGAATGACGATTTCAACTGCTAAGGCAAGTTTTACCCCAAAAAGTATCAATTTGAATGCCTTTGAGTCTAAAGTTGGCCAAAGTGATTTTGCCGCAACCGGTAAACTTAGTAACTACCTTAATTATGCGCTTATGCCAAATGAGGTGCTTGTGGGAAATTTAAGTTTAACCTCAAATAATATTTTGGTGGATGAGTTTATGACCACAACGGAAACGGAGTCAGAAGCCATTACAGACTCTACTTCTACCGAAGAGGAAAGCTACGATACCTCTATTCCTAAGAACATCGATTTTGTTATGAATGCGAATCTCAAAAAGATCGAATACGATGGCTTGCTGTTAACTGATGCTAAAGGTGCTCTCATTATTAAAGATGGCATCTTGGATATGAATAATTTGAGTACCAAAACACTTGGTGGTAAAATAATTTTTAATGGAGTGTATGATACTAAAGAACCTTCGGCTCCCAAATTTAATATGGATTTTGGCATTCTTAATATTTCTATTCAAGAATCATTTAAGGCCTTTAATACGGTACAAAAAATGGCTCCCATTGCCGAAAATATGCAAGGCAACCTTACGACCAACTTTAACATGAGCGGTGATTTAGACCAAGAACTAATGCCTATTAATGAAACTGTAAATGGTGGGGGCTTATTAAAGATTGCTTCGGCCAAATTAGCTGGCGGAAAATTTGTAACAGCACTAAGCAAGTTTACCAGTAAAGGAACCAAAGAAGAAATGGCTTTGAAAGATATTAATATGCAAGTGAAAATTGAAAATGGCGTGGTAAACGTAGCTCCTTTCGATGTTGTTATCGATGGCAATAAATCAACCATATCAGGCAGCACCAGCTTAGATGGCAACCTAGATTATAAAATTGCAACTAGTATTCCTGCTGGGCAGTTAGGAGAGCAAGCCAATGCTGCACTTAATAAATTAATGGGCAGCACAGAAAAGCCTTCTTCAACGGTTGTTAAGCTCAACTTGGGTGTTACAGGGCCTTATGATAGTCCTAAAATAAGCCTTTTAGGTTCCGATATGAAAGATGCCGTTAAAGAAAAAGTAACAGAAGCAGTTGTAAATAAAGCGGCCGATATAGCCAAAGAGAAATTAGGCGTAGATGTACCAACTAGTAAGGAAGAAGTCTCTGCTAAAGTGAAAGAAGAAGCTGATAAACTACTAGCTGATGCCCAAAAACAAGCAGACCAAGTAAAAGTAGAGGCAAATAAGGCAGCAGCACAAATTAGAGCAGAAGCTCAAAAGCAAAGTGATGCGTTAATGGAAGAAGCTGGCAGCAACTTTTTTAAACAAAAAGGAGCAAAAATTGCTGGCAAAAAACTGGTGGACGAAGGTAATAAAAAAGCAACTAAGGTTGAGTCTGAGGGTAACAAACAAGCCGATAATATTATGGCTAAGGCCAGAGAACAAGCCGATGCGATTTTGGAGAAAGGGGAATAATTTCGACTTATGAAAATTCTAGCTATATCAGGCAGTAACAGAGCAAAGTCAAGTAATGAAGCTATTCTTAATTTTATAAAAGCAACCTGTGAGCCACAACATGAAGTAGAGATTTTTAAAGGTATTTATAATTTGCCTCATTTTAACCCAGATATAGATCAAGAGAATCCTTCACAGGAAGTTCTAGACTTTAGGCAACTTATAGAAAAGAGTAATGCTATTATTATTTGCACCCCTGAATATGTATTTAGTCTGCCGGGTACACTTAAAAATGCCTTAGAATGGACTGTTTCTGCCAACGTTTTTTCGTATAAACCTATTGGGCTAATTGTTGCTTCTAGCTTGGGAGAAAAGGCAATGGAAGCGTTGGATATTATTATGAAAACACTCATTCAAACTGAAGTGCCTAATGATGTAAAGCTGCTTATCTCTGGTAGTAGGGCAAAATTTAATTCAGATGGCAAACTAACTGATAAAGAAACCATACTAAAAATCACCAATTTAGTAGATGCAGTAATTTCATCAATTAAAGTATAATGCTTCGCGACATAGACAATTACTTTCTTAACCTGCAAGAGCCTACAAAAAGCTGTATGCAAGCGTTACGCGATTATATATTGGACTTGAATCCAGAAATTACTGAAGCGTGGAAATACAGACTTCCTTTTTTTCTTTACAAGAAAAAAATGTTCTGCTATTTTTGGGCAGACAAAAAAACGGGGCTGCCCTATATTGGCATTGTGGAAGGCAGAAATATAGACCACCCAATGCTGGAGCAAGGCAATCGTAAGCGAATGAAAATTCTTAGGATTAACCCAGAAGCAGATTTGCCTATTGAGGTGCTTAATAATATTCTAAAGAAAGCAATCGCATTATACAGTTGATTTCAGGATTAAAACTCAGGTTATTAGGGTTGGAGAAAGAAATATTTGATAATAAAGTGTATAAATTTGCCTTTAGCCGAACTCAGGTTTAAATGTTGATCAGAATAAAAAAAGCACTTTTATCTATTTTTTTAGTTTGCATAAGTCAGGCTATTTTACTAGCCCAAGAAGAGTACAAGGCTCCTAAATTTGCATTCAAAGGGTATTTAAAAAACATGTCAACCTTTAACTCTATCGGAGATAGCCTCTGGTACGAAAACCTAACGCATAACCGCCTTAATTTCGCCTATTACCCTACCGATAATTTATCGGTGTATGTAGAAGTGCGGAATAGGCTTTTTATAGGTGACTTTGTAAAAAACCTAACCGGGAATGAGGCCTTAGGCATTCCAAGTTATGGGGATATCATCAATAATAATGATGACTTTCTTACGATTTCTGGTAATTTAATAGACAATGGTTCTGTTATTTTAAATGTGGCTGTTGATCGCGCTTTTGTTGGTTGGGTTAAAAATGATTGGGAAATAAAGGTAGGCCGGCAGCGTATAAATTGGGGAGTAAACTTAGCTTGGAACCCCAACGATTGGTTTAATGCCTACTCATTTTTTGATTTTGACTACGAGGAACGCCCCGGCTCAGATGCCATACGAATTACTAGATATACAGGAGTAGCTTCTAGTATTGAAGTAGCTGTAAAAGCCGCCAAAGATATTAATCATTTTGTAGCTGCAACCATGTGGAAAGTAAATAAGGGCAATTACGATATTCAATTTTTAGGAGGCCTTGCTCAAGGAGATGTTTCGTTAGGCACAGGATGGGCAGGCAACTTAGGAGGAGCCAGTTTAAAAGGTGAGCTCACCTATTTTATATCCGCCCTAGATACGGAGGTAAATAAAGACTATAACAGTTTGTTTTTAGGGGCTATATCAATGGACTATTCTTTCGCTAACTCACTTTACCTGAATGGGTCGATTATGTATAATACAAATGGTGATTACGATGCCAATTTAGGATCTTCCATCATTGGGCAAAACTTTGGCTCTTTTACAGTTCGAGACCTTTCGCCTTACCCTTGGTCGGCCTTTGTGCAAAGCACCTTCCAATTTTCACCTCTGCTTTTTGGAGGAATGGCAGTGATGGTGTACCCAGGAACCAACGGCCTTTTTCTTAATCCCTACATTACTTTGTCCGTTGTTCAAAACTTAGATGCTGATTTGGTAGGACAACTATTTTATGCAGATAATGCCTCTGGTTCTTACGATGCTATTTCAAAAGCTGCCTTTGTAAGGTTAAAGTGGAGTTTTTAGGCTGATGAAAGTAGTTTGAGGTTAATATTTTGGCATTGCTAATTAAATATAGTTTCTGTTTTTTTACAGAAAAACGCCATGAATTGTCCTAAGTGTTCAAATAGTGCTAGCATTAAATCTGGCAAGATAAAAGGTAAACAAAGGTATAAGTGCAAAAAATGCAACTACCACTATACAGTACAACAAAAATCTACGGCCAAACCAAAAGAATTGAAAAGATACGCTCTGCAATTATATCTTGAAGGGTTGGGTTTTCGGTCAATCGGCAGAATACTCAATGTGAGCAATGTATCTGTGTTAAACTGGATAAGGAGTTTTGGGCAAGAAGTGCAATCATTGTCCAATAATGATTCCGAGGTGGATTTTGTAGAGCTTGATGAGATGCATAGTTACATTGGAAACAAAAAAACTATTGTTGGATTTGGATTGCTGTTAATCGATATGGGAAAAAGTTCATCAATTTCGTTATTGGCGACAGAAGTACTGAGGCAGCAAAAAAGCTTTGGGGATTAATAGGCAATAACCAGATGAATACTATAGCAAGTGATTACTGGAAGCCACACGAACACATTGTTCCTAAAGACAAACATATTCAATCAAAAGCAGAAACTTTTACTGTGGAAGGCTACAATAGCTTATTCAGGCACTTTTTAGCAAGGATGAGAAGAAAATCAAAATGCTATTCAAAAAGTATTGAGATGCTTACTCTATCAGTTTTGCTTTTGATGCATCATCGAAATGGCACACTAGATATATTTAGTTAGCAATGCCTCCTTCAATACGGTTTTGGGCTAACCTATTCTCTTTCACTAATAGATGCAAAATTATGTCTTGTAGTTTGCGTGCTGCATCGAAAGAACTTTCGTTGATGTCGTAAATTGTTACATTATAGCCATTAATGGCTGCCGCCAAGCCAATTCTAAGCCCTAGAGTGCCACCCCCTAAGACTAGCACATTCCTAATTTCTGTTAACTCCATGGCAACTAAGGCTTCATTATTACCTTACCGATATTTTCATGGTTCTCGAGGATATTATGAGCCTTGGCCACTTCTTTAAGGGGAACTCTATCATGAATTACCGGCTTAATTTTACCTTGGGCTAAGTACCCAATTAATGTTTTCATTGATTCGGCCATCACCTTAGGGTTATTGATAATTGAGTATAAATGAAACATGCTTACCGCATAACTTTTAGAAGGTTCTCTCCCCAAAGCCCCTAATAAGTTGGTGGTTGGGTTGCCAGCTGCAATACCGAACCATATTAAATGGCCTAAGGTATTCATCATTTTAAAGTTGTCTCCAAAATTAGGACCACCAACACAATCTAGGATTAAATCTGCCCCTTTGCCATCGGTATATTCAAGCACTTTCTCAACTACATTTTCTTGCTTATAATTAATCACATGACCTATCCCTTGCTCAGCAATAGCCTTGGCTTTTTCATCCGTACTTGTAAGGCCAATTACTTTAATACCAGCCATTTTACCCAATTGAATAATAGCAGTACCTACACCACCTGCAGCGGCATACATTAAAACGGTTTCGCCTGGGGTAATCCGCCTAACTGTGTGGAGCATGTGGTAGGCTGTAAGATAAATAATGGGTAATGCAGCAGCCTCATCTAAGTCCACATTGTCGGGCAAAGGAATTACTCTACTACCAGATACGGCCATTTGTTCACAATAGGATGGGTAGCCAAACACCAACACTTTTTGACCAATACTTAAGCCTTTTACATCATCACCAAGCTCAGTTATTATACCTGCGGCTTCATTGCCCAAAATCGCTGGAAACTCTGGCATGTAAGGGTATAAACCTCTTCGGATTAAGGTATCTGAAAAGTTTACAGAGATGCTTTCAAGTTTCACAATCACCTCGTGTGTATCACAAGGAGGAGTTGGCACCTCTTCATATTTTAGCTGATCTGTGCCTCCTATTTCATATAATATTGCTGCTTTCATTGGTTTGATTATTTAACTAGTTGTGTATCTCTTACTCTATTTTATTAAATAGTATATCCTCCATCGGCTGTAAATACGGCTCCTGTACAATACGAACCTGCATCTGCAGCTAAGAACAGAGCCAAACTTGCTATCTCTTCTGGTTGTCCAATCCTTTGTGCTGGTAGCTCCTTCATAACAGAGTTCATAATGTCTTCGTTACTCCAAAGTGCCTCACTAAATTTGGTTTGAATAAGACCAGGACAGATTACATTGGCTCTAATACCAACTCTACCCCATTCTTTCCCTAACACTTTGGTTAGAGAAATAATAGCAGCCTTGCTCACACTGTATATACCTAACATGGTTTCAGGAGATAAGCCTCCAATGCTGCTAATATTAATAATGGAGCCTCCTCCTCTCTCCTTCATTATTGGATACATAAGCTTTGCCAGTTCAAAGGGTCCTTTCACATTTACATTCATTATTTTATCAAACACATTGGCGTCTGTATTTTGAACGGGGCCAAAACTTGGGTTGGCGGCAGCGTTATTGACAAGAATATCCACCCCTCCAAAATGAGAGTTGGTTTTACTTACCAAATCAATCATGCTTTGGGCATCTCCAATGTTGGCAGCAACTGCCAGCACATCTATACCCTCAGAGCTAAACTCTTTGGCAACTTCATCTAAGGCCTCTTGCTTTCTACTAGAAATAACCACTTTGGCTCCTTTTTGCCCAAGCGCTTGTGCAATGGATTTGCCTATTCCTTTACTCGCCCCTGTTACTAATGCTACTTTACCTGACAAGTCAAATTTTTGATCTATGTGCATAGAATAAAATTCTAATTATGAATAAAAATTTGAAGATACAGCTAATTGAATGTAATATGTTTTCAAACCCGTGATTAAAGAGCAACTAACGTTTGGACTTAGAGTAGAAGCCTATTTTCCAAATCTTCTATTTTTTGAATGATTACTTGAAAAAACTTATTCCGCTCTTTCTGAGAAGCAACACTAATTAAACTCGATTTTTTAATAATATTTTTGAGTGTTTGATGGGTTTCATTGCAAAATTCAGGGTTGCTTGTAGTTAAAATATTGAGCACATTATGCGTTATGTTGGCCACTTTTCGGTCGCCCATATCAAAAAATATAGTGTTATCACCAATGGTTACTTCGTTATAATACAGTTTATAGTTTTCTTTATCTTCAGTGGTTGGGTGTACTAACGAAGTTTTATAGCCAAACTCTGCATCTTTTTTAACATGCAAAACCAATTGTTTCAATTCATCAAAAATCGATTTTAGTAATTTGCTATCTTTAAAATAGCCACAATCGTAATAAAACTCAATTTGGTTAAGCGTACTATTAATAGACTCCTTATTCCATATTTCTACTGATGGAATCTTCATATAAGCACCACGAATTTGCCTCCCAGTTTCAAAAATTGAATTGGGAATTAAGGAAGGATCGTATTGTTCGATACTAAAATTCTTATCTTCTAAGATGGTTTTATACCAAAAAAATAGCTTAAAGGCTGTAATTTGAGGAAACTCAAAATATTGCACCAAGGGTAAATCTTTGGCTACATAAATCAGCTCTTTGGTATTAAAACTAGCTACTAACTTAAGGTTCTCTAAAATAGAGTTAAAATAGGCTTTAAAGCTAATATTACCGTTAATGGATCGGTAATCAAACGAAATATGATGCAGGTCGTTGCGAAGTAATGAATCGAATGAAATATGGTAAGCGGTACCTAGCTTTAATAGTTCTTCAATGGAAAGAAGCTTTTCACCTCTAATTCTACGATAGGCACTATCGTTGCTAATACCTAACTGCAAAGCCAGTTCATCTACAAAAGAAGTATTCGCAGGCAGAAGCTGCTTAATTTTTTCAAATATCCGATTTTGTATTTCTATGGCATTTGGCATTAATCTAAAGTTAGGAATTTTAGAAAGCAATTATTTGCATTTTTTGCAAATCTTATTTTTTTAGTTGCAATAACTGCCAAGGGTATGCCGTGCTTGGTTTATACATTTAGATTAACATACTAACCTGAGTTCGACCTAAGGAATGCTGCCAGAAAAGAAGATAGTAGGTGAAATTTTGGAAATGAAAAGTGAAGAAATAATGGATTATTTCAAGAATTTTATTTCTAAAAGATTGCCTGCTAGATAT
>JAKISE010000068.1 GCA_021648745.1 Cyclobacteriaceae bacterium | reverse complement strand
AGCAGGCAATCTTTTAGAAATAAAAATCTTAAAATAATCCATTATTTTTTCACTTTTTATTTCCAAAACCTCACCTACTACCTTATTTTCTGACAGCATTCCTTAGGTCGAACTCAGGTTAATAGAAATTCTATTGCATATTTCGGGTTAAACCGGCTGGTTTGCAGCTGATTGTATTTTAGCCGGCAAGGCAGGGAATTTCTATTACATTATGAGGGTTTAAGTAAACACTGAGTCATCTTTGAACGGATAGCTTGTACATTATTACACAAAAAATGATTTCACTTACAAACTTATTGAATTCTTCAAATAAACTAGACGATGACGTTACGAATAAGATAAAAGCCAGCTTAAAGCAAGTTGTTGTAAAAAAGGGAACCGTTTTACAAAGAAGTGGAAAAATGAGTAGCAACAGCTATTTTGTTAAAAAGGGATTGCTTAAAAGTTATGTGATTGATGAAAAGGGGAAAGAGCATATTTTTACCTTTGCTCCTGAAAATTGGCTAATAAGTGATATTGAATCTCAATCATATAACAGCCCTGCCGTATTATTTATTGAAGCCATAGAAGATTCGGAAATAGAAATTATTAGCAAACACTCACTAGAACTATTTAAAGAGCTTCCACAACCTGTTATTTATAATGAACTTCAGAGGTTGCTAAAAAGGTGTGGAACCCTGCAGCGAAGGGTTTTAATGTTAATGAGCTTTTCTGCGAAAGAAAGGTATAACGAATTCATAAAAACATACCCCGATATAGTTCAGCGTGTACCACAACGGTTAATAGCCTCTTACCTAGGTATTACCCCTCAAGCCCTAAGTACACTCCGTAAAAAATACAAGTAAGTAATAACCTGATTTCAAGCTAATAGAAGTTTAATTTATTAATGTAGATGAATGCGCCCCATAATTTGTGGCTTTACTTTTACATTAATTATTATAAATTAAACTCAATCAGTCGATAGAGCTTGAATAATTCCATAAGGGTTTTTAGAGCCTAACTTAGACAAGCCTTGGTTTCGGCTGCATTCATTTAAATTTAAGATATATGAAACATTCATGGCGATAAAAGCGACACACAAGGGAATGATTATGTAACTTAAGCCGAAACAGCATAGCCATGAAAAAGAAGAGTAAGATATCGTTTGAGCAGATAATCGACCGAGGGTGTGGAATTGATGTACACAAAAGCATAATTGTAGCTACAATAAAGGGCATCGGCATCAAAGAAGAAACAAGGAGCTTCGATGGTTTCACAGAATCAATTGAACAAATGCGAGATTGGTTAAAAGAGTATGATATAACTCATGTAGCCATGGAGAGTACAGGTGTGTATTGGAAGCCCATTTACAATATACTAGAGGAAGGCTTTGAGATATTATTGGTCAATGCACGACATATAAAGAATGTGCCTGGTCGGAAGACTGATAAAAAAGATAGTAAATGGATTGCTAAACTATTGTTGAGTGGCTTGCTTAGTGGTAGTTTTATTCCACCCAAACCCATTCGTGAGTTACGAGATTTAACTCGATACAAGCGTAAAGTAGTACAGCAAATTGCAGCAGAAAAAAACAGGATTCAAAAAGTGCTTGAAGATGCTAACATAAAGTTATCAAGTGTGGTCAGTAATATGAGCGGAGCAACAGCGAGTAAAATCATAGATGCGATGATACATGGTCAAGAAGATATCGATGAACTACTAAAATTTCGACATGGGAAAATCCAATCAAGTATCAAAGATTTGGCCTCATCTCTAAAAGGAAAAATGACAAACCATCATCGGTTTATGCTCACCACCATAAAAGAAAGTATAGCAGAGAAAACCCGAACTATTGACAAGCTGGACGAGCAAATAGAGATTCAACTCAAGGAAAATGAATTAGACTTAGATGCCAAATTGTTAGAGACTATCCCAGGAGTAGGCAAAGAAGGGTCAAGTTACATCATAGCCGAAATAGGTAATAACATGAACCAATTTCCTAATGAGCAACATTTAGCATCATGGGCAGGAATGAGTCCTGGTTGTAATGAAAGTGCTGGTAAAAAAAAAGTACGAGAATCACACATGGAGATAAATATTTAAAGACCTTGCTAGTGCAATGTGCTTGGGCAGCAACAAGAACAAAAGGAACGTATTTAAGAGGCAAGTATGATAGTTTAGTAGTACGAAGAGGTAAGAAAAAGGCTTTAATAGCAGTAGGACATAAGATCCTGATAGCCGCCTATTTTATATTAAAAGACAAAACAGCGTATAAAGAGCTTGGATATGAATACTTGCAGAATTTGAAGAAAGATAAACAAATAGACAGGTACATTAAGAAACTGACTGAATTAGGAGCTAAAGTAGAATTAAAAAAAGAAGCAGCATAAAAAGGTCGATTTTTACTGGAGGTTGAAAAATCCTATAAGTTTAGGAAACCCCGATTATGAAACTGACAACAAACGCTAAGCACACAAGAGTATTGCCATAGAGCATGTAGATGAAATTTTGATTTACTTAGCGTTGAAACCTGCTTTTAGAAACAAATAAAAAGATATGAACAAAATATAAACAGATGAAAAAGAAAATAATATTTCAATACTCAGGTAAACCTGAAAAAATTAACTTCATGTCGATTGTACGTAGCTTGCCTAATCGGTTTGTGGATACTGTAGGTCACTTCACTTTTATTGATCAAGTGCCCTTTACAGCATTTGAAACAGATTGGTTGCAACAAGAAGTGGACAAAATTCCACAAGGCAGCTTTGCTCACCCACATCGAGGTATTGCTACCCTTTCATATATTATAAAAGGTACTGTTGAGCATTTTGATAGTGCTGGAAATCATGGCATCGTGAAAGGTGGTGGAATACAGTGGATGAAAGCTGGTAATGGCATTATTCATGATGAGGTAATTCACCCGAAGAAAGGCAACGATATTTCAGAGCAGTTAGGTATGCAATTCTGGATTAATTTACCAGCTATTAACAAAGCGGAGAAACCCGGGTACATGGCCATTCAAGAGGAAGACATTCCTGAAATTATTCTTGATGATAATAAAGGGGAAATTAAAGTACTCGTTGGTAGGCTAGGACGTATTGAATCTAAGATTCCAACTTACTCCAAATTGTTTTTATATCATTTAAGTTTGAATGCAGGTAGTTCTCATACCCTAAGTATTAACGATAGTCAAGAATCGGCAGTGGTGTTACTAAGGGGGCAAGCGGTTGTAAATGGTACGGGTATTCCAGCCAATGAGATGCTCATATTCGATAAGGAGGGAGATGATATTATAATTGAAAATAAAAGCGATGAACGCATAGACATTATCATATTTGGTGGAGAACCTTATACTGAAACAATTGCATTTGGCGGCCCTTATGTAATGAACTCCCAAGCAGAAATAGCTCAAGCCAACACCGATTATTATGCAGGAAAGTATGGGCAAATTGATTATCAAAATAAGTAAACAGAACTCAAATGGGACCTGAGTAGGCATATCGTTGATGTGGTTTAGTATATTAATGTTCTTATTGCAAAACCTCTATGAAAATAGATAAGTATTTTTATTATATTTAGGTTATGTGTCTAAATGTAAACCTATGCCCTTAAATCGAAATTACTGGGGTTCTATCCTTCAACAAGTTCAAATTGGAACAATTGCGGTTCTAACCATTCTTGGATTAATAATTAGTGATTGGGTTTACCGAGATACTCAGGAACGATTATTTTCAGAATTAACTAATACTGCTTTGCTGTTAGATACATATTTTAAGCAGTCGTTTTATCACTGGGAAATGAGTGTATCAAGCGTAGGGTACAGGTTATTAGATATAAAAGGTCCCCATCAAGATTCTTTACGATTAAAGTCTGCAAATAGATATATAACCTATTATACTGAGCTAACAGCATTTGGATTAGCAGATACAACAGGGTACCTGACTACATTTACAGGAAATAAAGATAGAGTAGCTAACCCAAACCTTATGGGTTCGGGAAAATCAAAAAGGTCATTTTTGCTCGCAAAAAAATCAAAAAACATGGTTATTGGCGAAGCCTACTTTTTCGAACCTTTTGGTGAGTGGGTATTGCCCATTAGACTACCTCTTACCAACAAGTATGATAATGTTATAGCACTTATCACCTCCACAGTTGATTATAATGAACTAATTAAAACTCTTGAAAAGTTTAATATAAATCAGGAGTTTCGAGTTCATATGGTTGATGCTGATTTTAATACTACCCAATTATATTACCCATTAGATGAAAAGGACTATAATAAATGGTTAGGCAAGGACGCTTCTTTATATGTTGACACATTATTCCATAAATTAGAAAATAATGCTGTTAAATTTAGTAGTTATAACTTGTTGGAGGGGTTTAAAGTATTAGGGGTTAAAACTGCACCTGGATTATTTAATCAATATTTGCTGGTTTCAGTAAACAAAGGTGTACTTACAAGCAGATTTTTAAGTAGAATTCAGTTTATTCTATTAATATATGTGGCTCTAGTTTTAGTAACAATTTTTGGTTTTAGATATTTAAAGGAAAAAGATGTTGCTCATTCTACTGCACTAAATAAAGAGAGAATGTATGCTGATAGAATAATTCGTGGGTCTCCTTCAATGATTGTTGGGGTAGATGCTGCCGGTATTTGTCGGTTTGCAAACCCAACCACCCTTAATACAGTTTTGTACAAAGAAAGTGAAATTGTAGGTAAAGAGTGGTGGAAGACACTATACCCTAGTGGGTATTATAATCAAGTAATTAAGTTGCTCAAAGAAGTTGAAAAAGAAGACGTGCATAATTACGAAATGACATTTGTACGAAAGGATGGGGTAGAAAGGGTTATATCTTGGAATACGCTTACTCTTTTAGACGAAAGCGGAAATAAGAAAGAAATAGTGGGCTTTGGTCATGATGTTACAGAGTTAAAAAAAGCTCAGAAAGAGTTAAATAAATATACTGAAAACCTTGAAGAATTAGTTAAAACCAGAACGGAAGAGCTTACGGACACAAACAAGGCTCTGGTTGCTAGTAATTATCAACTTAAGGAGCAGCATAAAGTACTTAAAGAGACCCTTCTCAATTTAGAAAAAACACAAAAACAACTTTTTCAAGCTGATAAAATGGCATCGTTAGGAATATTGCTTGCTGGTGTTGGGCATGAGATAAATAATCCTTTAAATTTTATAAATGGAGGTATTCAAGGCTTAAAAAATTTACCCAAAGAGGCAGATGCCAAACCTTTTTTCGATATAATAGAAGAGGGAGTGAAGAGGGCTGCTAACATCGTAAAAAGCTTAAGCCACTTTAGTAGAAAAACAGGAAAGTTAGATGAACCTTGTGATATTCACCTAATTGTTGATAATTGCCTTACCATATTGCATAACAAATTAAAGCACAAAATTGAAGTTGAAAAGAGCTTTTCACTAGGTAGCGCAATTTTATCAGGAAGTGAAGGGAAATTGCACCAAGCCATTTTAAATGTACTGTCTAATGCTGAACAAGCCATTGAAGAACAAGGCAAAATTAGCATTTCTACCTACCTTAAAGAAAAATATTTCTACCTATCTATTAAAGATACAGGCATGGGCATATTAAAAGAAGACCTTTCCAAAATTGGCGACCCTTTTTTTACAACTAAAGAAGTTGGCAAAGGAACTGGTTTAGGGCTATCAATTACCTATTCAATAATGGAAGAACATGGAGGTAGAGTAGATGTTAGCTCCGAAATAGGTAAGGGTACAGAATTTATTCTTATCTTTCCAGTACAATAACCGTTATGACAAAGTCCATTCCTTCAAATATTATGATTCTTTATGTAGATGACGAAGAATCTAATTTGTTTATCTTCGAAAAGATGTTTGAGCGAAATTACCGTGTATTAACCGCTCTTTCTGGTTCAGAAGGCCTTGCCAAATTGGAAGGTCATTCTAATGAAATAATTGTGGTGATAAGCGATATGCGAATGCCACTTATGAATGGGGTAGAGTTTATAAAAAAGGCTAAAAGTATTTATGCTAATATTGCCTATTTTATTTTAACTGGTTTTGATTTTAACGATGAAATTGAAGAAGCTCTAAATACTCAGCTTATCCACAAATTTTTTACAAAGCCTTTCGAAATGCAAGAAATCGAGCTGGCCATTGCTGAAGCCATCAAGGATTTATAGCGCTGCGCTTTCCTAATTCGATTACTTCCATATGTTCAATTTTACCCTGATTAATCTCAAATCGTATAATGGTTCTTATTTTATGAAATCCGTGCTTACCAGCAGCACCAGGATTAACGTATAACATATTATAATTTTGTTTATCTGCCATTACTTTTAATATATGCGAGTGGCCGCATACTAACATATTAGGAATTACTTCCTTCAATTTGTCTTTAACAGCCTTATTATAATGTTTAGGGGTTCCTGCAATATGCGTAATTAATATGTTTACGCCCTCTCTTTTAATCATTTTAAATTCAGGAAATACAGTTCTTATTTGATGACTATCAATATTGCCATAAACACCAATAATAGGTTTAAAGGCGCTTAGTTCATCTATAACTAACATATCGCCAACATCACCGGCATGCCATATTTCATCACAATCTTTAAAATGATGCAAGATTCGTTCATCTAACCAGCCGTGTGTATCAGAGAGGATGCCAATTTTCATTACTTCTTTTTGGCTTCCTTTTTAGCCGCTTTCTTACGCTCCTTTTCTTGTTTTAGCTCACGATCACGTGCGGCTTTATTGTCTTTCGCAATTTGCTTGATTTGCTTATTATTACTTTTGGCTCCGATACTGCTTACAAGGCCACTAATGGCAGTTTTTGCCATGTAGTCCAATGTTATTCGGCTAATGTCTCTTTCGTAGTACATGCCACCCCTACGAGAGATAAATTTAATTCTTGAATTGTTCTTTTTTACCACAAAGGCATTGGCAAAAAAGGTCTTAATAACTTTGCCCATCCCTTTCGTTTCCAGTGTTTTTTTGTTAATAGTTTCTATTTTAAGGTCGTTGTATATAAACGACATGTCGCCATAGGCATATTTCTTATTACCGGTTGCATGTAAGTTAAGCGATCGAACTTCACCACTTTTTACTTTTACAAAAGCAGCAGCCTCCAAAATATTATTAAACGCTTTAGCATCCATTGGGCCTAAGCGAGCATCAAAAAAGAATAGGTTGTCCTTATCGAGCATATCAAAATTAAACTCGGCAAACAGGTTGCCTGAACCCATAATTTTTGTGTTTGCAGTAACACTTAAAATTTTATTATTCCTTAGTCTAAGGCTATCATTGGTTACATTAGTAATAAGGCCATCGGTGTTCATAAAGGTAATTCCACCCTCTTGCAAACCAGTAGATTGCAGGGTAGATTGATAGATATCGAAATTCTTAATTTCAATCGAGTCAATCTTTAATGGCATTTTTAATCCTTTTACACGTTCTTGCAGGATAGGTACAACCCGATCTTTCGGAAATGGAAGTTGCTTATCCTTAAAGAGTTTCAGGTGTCCATTATCTAGTGTAATTTTTTGACACTTTAAAGCCTTATCTTCAATTAGCTCTACAAAATCAATATTTTCAACCTTTACTTGTTTAAAGAGCAAGTCCTTCCAATCCACTTGGCTGCCCACCTGATTGCCATACTCATACTTTGGGTATCGAGCCGTAAGAGCGAAGTTCGTAAGGTCTATTTGTGACTTTCTACTTGATACCAAAAGTGTATCAAATCCAATAGTATTAAGGCTGTCCGGCAAATCGAAAGAAAAGTCATATACCCTAAATCTAGAATCCACAGTATTGGTTGCTAAGTGAAATCTAGCCCCCTTTATAGCTTCTAAACTATCTAATTTTATGTCAAATTTAAGGTGAGCAAGTAAGTGTTTCTTTTCGTCAATTTTGTTGTATTTAAACCCTGTGTTTACAAAGTTAATATCTCCAATTTCTATATCTATGGTAGGATATATTTCTGGTATTTTGAAGGGCGTTGTATTTTTGGAAGTATCTGTTTGCGTTAAGGTTACAAAATTATTACGGGTAGAAATTCGCGAAACACTTACCTTGCTTTCAAGTAATTTTGGGATGTTAATATGATCAATAGCTATTCCTGGTGATTGAATACGAATGTTATTCTTTTTTAGCTTCGCATTAAAATGAATAGAATCAGTCCAAATAAAGCTTTGATAAGTGTTAAGGTGGATTTTAGCGACTGTTAGTGTATCGGTTAATCCTCTTAGGTAGATGTCGCTAAACTCAAAAACCCCTTTAAAATTATTTAATGCATCGAAAAAGGTAGTCGTTTTGTCTAACTTATAATTGGTGACAATTCCTTTAAAAGATCCTAAACGAAGTATTTTGGCTTTGGGTAAATTAATAGTACTATGGCCATCAATAATTTTTAGCGTATCCAATTTTATTTTTTCTACTCCCTTGTTGAGAACTAGGTTTTGTAGGCTAAACGTGCTCGTAACACTATCGATTTTTTCCTTGGTTTTTAATATAATGTTTGGATAAATAAGCTCTAACTTGCTAATCTCTAGCTCCTTTTTTAGAATTAATTTGTCCTTGTTTAGTCCGGTTATTCTAACTGCATTCAGGCTTATGTCTGCCCCTTTTTCAGGTGAGGTAAAATGGATGTCCTCAACGCTAAATGTAGAATCTGCTTCGTTATAATTAGCGTTTTTAGCGGTAAGTTTTACCTTGTTTTCTAGTGTGGAAAAGGCCAGTTTGTTTGCAATTAACAATGAATTATTAAACGTAATAAGTTGTTTTTCTTTAAACTGAAGCGAGTCAATATGAATATTCTCTACTCTAATACTAGCGTCAATAATCTTTAATGTAGAGTTTGTTTGCTTGTTATTTAGGTTTGCTGTTTTTATACTAAGTTTTCCAATCGAAATCCCATCTAAAGAATTTTTATTAACCTTATTGCTTTTTTCAATTTTTTGTCTAGTAAAATCATTATTAAGGGTTAGCTCACCGATAGTGATAGAATCGATGTTTACGTGTTGCTGTTGCAGTTTTTCTAAGTCAAGCCCCTCAATTAATACATCGTTCATATTTGCATAAACTTGATTGTATGGAAGGGTAGAGCTGTCTGGTTTTAATGTAGCTTCTTCTACAAAAATAGAATTGAATTGGTCAAATTTTAGTCCTTTAAAAGTGGCTGTGTGTCCAATATTGTTTACTTGAGTGCTTCCATTAGATACTAATAATTTGAAATATGTGGGTAGGTTTTTTAAGGATGTTGCCTCTGTAATAGTTGATGAGCTAATGTAGAGGCCATTCAAATTCGATATTTGATTAGTTTTATTTTTATAAGCCCTCAATTTGAGCGATCCATTATTGGCTATAATATGGTTAATTGTGAATTTAAGATCCTTCTTCTCACCTTCCTTTCTCGCAAATACCATTGCTGGGTATTGAACAATAGAGCTTGTTGGTTTGTCAATAATAAGAGAGTCAATTTCAAGATTGTCTCTTAGCACTAAATCCTCAGGTATAAACTTGGTGAGCTCAATTGAGTTTATGCTGGAATAAGCACTAAAGTTAGTATGTCTTGATTTTAGAGTTCTGTAGCTATTTCTTCCTGAAATAGGTTTAATATATAGTTTACGCAAACGAAGTCGATTCTGATTTCCATCATAAACTATTGACTTAACAGTAGCTAAATGAATGCTATCTGGTAGTTCTTGTGAAATACCAGAGGCATTTAAAAGGTTAAGTTTAAAATTTGAAATTGGCTTTTTGCTCTTCCAATCTTCTGTACTTATGCTATAGTTTGATATTGCAATTGAAAAATCATCAACGTTACCTATTCGCTCTGCCTTATAATTTAATGAGCCATTGAAAAGTTTTATTTCTCCTACCTCAAGTTGATTAAAGTAATCATAAAAGTCTTCCTTCTTCTGTTTTTTGCTTGCTTTATGTTTTCCAAAGTCGAGCTTTTCAAACTTTATTTTTGGCTCAACAATATTTATTTTTTCTATTGATATACTGTTATGTTTTAGTGCTTTACCAAAGTTAAAACCTAGAATTTCCAGTTTTTTAACACTTAAGTCTGTGTTTGATTTCCCTGCATTTTTATCAATACTACTTATTTCAAGACTGTCTATAACAAAAGTGGAATCAGTAGTTGAAAGTGATAACCGGTTAAAGTGGATACGTTGGTTCAATTCTGGTAAGTTAACATTTTGCTCAATTACTTCTAGTTCAAAACTTTTTGCTCTTATACCCTTAAGCAAAAGTGAAGGGCTAAGTGAGTCTAACCTAAAATCCTTTAACATAGTGGTAAACTCGCCAATATGGATAACATTTAATTCAGTTTCGTCCTCTGCGTGTGTTGAAATGCTAAATGCACCTTTCTCAACTCTAAAACTATCTACCTCAAGTGCCGAAAAATAGGTGCTTATTACGTCTCTAAAGTCTTCTTGGCTGTTTTTTGTGGCCTCTTTTTCAACACTACTATGTAAGCTCTTTACAAGGCTAAATTTTGGTTCTTTAGCTCCCACAAAACTTATGTATAACTGCTTATTAAGAAGCAGGGGTAGGATTGACCGAAGCTTTACAATTATTATAGGTGTATGTACATCTATTAAATTCGGTCGTTCTAATAGATAATCTTCTTTTGATATTACAGTAGTATCTAGTTCAATTTTTAAATTGCTTATCCTTAATTCTTTAGAGATAATATCAAATCGAACTAAGTCATAGGATGTTTTATAAACCCCATCTGTTGCTTCTTTCATCGAATTAACAAGTATGTCCCCAATCGTGTCTGAGACATAATTTCGAATGGTCTGCTGGAAAATTATAAGCACAGTTGCAATAATTAATCCCACATAGGGCAGTGGTCTCTTTAATGGATTAAAGAGAAACTTGAGTTTTTTATGCTTTATTTCTTCCGTCAAAAGGGCGTATTATTAATAATTATTGAAAAGATAGATAATAATATAATCTAGCAGAAGCTTTAAAATGCATTAAATTTATTGTTATGGTGATGGGGTCTATAAACCTTATAATGAGTTATTTAAATATTGCTAATTAATGTATTAACAGGAAGAAATGTAATAAAACATTTTTTATTGCATTTCGTAAGCTTTGAAATATATTTGTGATTTTATTCCTTTAAAAATTACTATATGATGATATACTTGTTTGTAATAGTTTTCATTTTATTGTTTTAATTCCTTCAAAGTTAAAATAGGATAGTATAGTTAGTTAATCGAATTTATTAACTTGCATTGTATCTAAAAACTATGTATGTCACTTACCCCTTCTAGTATGCTCGAACTTAAAACGCGAGCTATTGAATTTGAATTACCCGATGTGATTTCAGGTAACGTAATTGGATTAACTAATTTAAGTATAGGTAAAAAAGGCTTGTTAGTTATGTTTATATGTAATCATTGCCCTTATGTAAAACATGTACAGTCAGAATTGCTAAAAATCTCCGAGGACTACATGTCAAGAGATATTGCCCTTGTAGCAATTAGCTCTAATGATGCTGAAAACTACCCTGAGGACGGCCCTGAGTTGATGCTGGAAGAAGCTAAAAAGTGGAGTTACCCTTTCCCTTATTTATACGATAAAACTCAAGCGGTGGCTAAGGCGTATAAAGCTACTTGTACACCGGATTTCTTTCTTTTTGATAAAAGCATGGAACTGGTTTATCGTGGTGAGTTGGATGAGTCGAGGCCTGGGAATGGAAAAGAATTGAATGGTAATTCCTTGAGAACGGCTCTGGATAATTTATTGGCAGGTGTTCCTATTGATGAAAATCAAAAGCCGAGTGTTGGCTGCAATATCAAATGGAAATATTAACGTAATTTTGTAGTTAAACTTTAAATATAACCTAAGTGAAAAAAATTATTTTCTTTTTAGCGTTTGTTTGTGTGGGCACAATAAGTGCTCAGGCGCAAATTGAAATAAATGCATATGGAGGCTATGTGCCTGGCTCAAAAACGTCCTACTCATATAATGGCTATAGGCTTAGAATTGATGGCGGAGGTAATTTTGGTGTGGGAATAAGTAAAGTGTTGCCCACGGGTATGGCTATAGAACTTGGATATAGTAATTTCCAATCAACCTTAAAGCAGGATGGTGGAATTATAGATATAGTAAAGCCACAAGATATTACCGTTGAGTACTACCAGCTTGGAGTTTTGAAACCGTTAATGGAAGGAGAAACCTTTATTCCTTATGGGTTATTTTCTCTAGGAGCTTCACGATTTGCGCCTAAAGAAGAAAATGAAGATCATTGGAGGTTTGCAATAAATGCTGGTTTAGGTATGAAATATTTTCTATCAGACAAAGTAGGAATTAGGATTCAAGCAAGATTGTTAATGCCTCTTTATTTTCAGGGAGCTGGGTTCGGATGTAGTATTGGCACAGGAGGGTCTGGTTGTGGTACTGGCATTGGCATGGGCTCAGAAATAATCCAGGCTGATTTTACTGGCGGAATAGTGTTGAGAGTAGGTCAGTAAATTGACGAATAATAATAATAAAAAAGCCCGCAATTGCGGGCTTTTTTATTATTATATTCTTGCCTGATAGGTATATAAATCGAAATACCTGCCTTTTGAAGCAATTAATTCATCGTGGTTGCCTCTTTCCACAATTTTACCTTTTTCAATCACCAATATTTGATTAGCTTTGCGTATAGTACTTAATCGGTGGGCTATAACCAAGGTGGTTCTACCTTTTAATAGTACATCCAAACTTTCCTGGATATACGATTCCGATTCAGTATCCAAGCTTGAGGTAGCTTCATCCAAAATCAAAATTTTAGGGTCGGCCAAAATTGCTCGTGCAATAGCCAATCTTTGCCTTTGCCCTCCTGAAAGTTTTACACCTCGTTCACCAATTAAGGTATCAAGTCCATTTTCAAAACGCTCTGAAAATTCACTTACGTACGCGTGCTTTACTGCATGTTCAATTTCATTATCTGTGGCACCTGGTTTAGAAAAAAGAATGTTTTCTTTAATACTTCCTTCAAATAAAAAGTCGTCCTGCAAAACAACTCCCAAATACTTTCGGTATGATTTAAGACTTATTTCTTTTAGATCAACACCATCAATTAATATTTGACCTGCCTTGGGGTTAACAAAGCTTGACGCTAAGCTTGCAATGGTGCTTTTACCAGAGCCTGAAGTGCCAACTAACGCAATTGTTTGTCCTGCTTTTGCCGTAAATGAAATGTTTTGAATAACAGGCGTTTTTTCATCATATGAAAATTCTACATTTTTAAATTCAAGATTTCCGTGAATAGAATTTAAATCCTTTAACCCGGAAGATTCATCCTCTTCAGTAGGTGTTTGCAGTATTTCTTCCATACGATCTAGTCCTGCAAATGCCTCTGTCATTTGACTGCCGATATTGCCCATTTGCACAATAGGTGCTACCAAAAAGCCCAGATATAAGGTAAATGCAAAGAAATCACCTATGGTCATGGCTCCTTGAGCTATCTGGTTGCCACCAACGCCCATGATGATGATAGTTGCCACACCTAGCAACAGGGCAGAACTACTGGTAACAAAAGCTGTTGAGGTTAATGATTTCTTTACATTATCATAAAGGTCAAGGACTCCCTTTCTAAAAACGCCTACTTCAAATTCCTCGGCATTAAACCCTTTTATCACACGCACCCCACCTAACGATTCGGTTAACCTGCCAGTTACCCTGGCGTTAATTACACTTCGCTCTCTAAAAATAGGCCTGATATACCCAAAGGCTTTCATAGCAATAAAGCCAAATACCACCATTGGTAGCAATACGTATAAGGTCATTAGAGCATTCATCTTTATTAAAATAATAAATGACAAAACAGACGTGAGTAAACCTCCTAATAATTGAACAAAACCGGTGCCTACCAAATTTCTCACGCCTTCTACGTCTGACATTATTCTAGATACCAATGCACCAGATTTATTATTATCGAAAAAACTGATGGGCAATTGTATAATATGCTGCTGTACTTTAGACCTCAGTTCTGCAATCAGGTGTTGAGCCTCAACACTCAATAGCCGTGTTAAGGCAAATGATGTTACCGACTGTATAAGTACGGCAATCCCCAAGCCAATTAAAAGTGTGGGTAGTAACTCGAAATTTTTAGGAGTAATTATGTCATCAATTAAATATTTAGGAGCATACGGAAGTACAAGCCCGGCAAGCCTGTTCACCACAATTATTCCTAAGCCAGCAAACAGAATCCATTTTCTAGGCCAAATTATGTTTTTAAACACATAATTGATATTGCCTAATTTTTTCTTCTTTTCACCAGGCTGGTTCATCTTTTCTCTTGTCATAGTATAAAGTCGAATTAAGATAAAATATATTTTAAAATTAGAATTTGCTGTTTGTTGTGGAATTATATTTGCTAATTATAGTCAAATTATAGATGAAAAATTGGGTTTTAGGAGGTCTAATATTATTTGTTATTGGCTGCGTTCAGCAGCCCTATGGTAAAGAGTATATATATACTCCAAAAGATGACCGCCTTTCGTTGCAAAGTAAGGTTGATATGTTAAGAGAGTCTTCAGCCGTAAATGACGATGCTATGCTGTCAGCCATATCTCTTTTGTATGCGCAAAACAATAATTGGATTGAAGCTAAAGGCGCTATTTCTAAAGCAATTAAACTAAACCCAATCAATTCAACCTATCATTTATACTTGGCCAAGTATAATGCTGAGCTAGCTAATAACATTGAAGCTTATGAAGAAGCAAAAGTAGCTTTTGAACTAGGTAGCTACGATAAAAAGCTCGAATCTCTTTTAGCGCGCATGGCATTAGAAACATCCGATACTGTGAATAGAAAAGAGTTTGTTACTAAATTCTATCAATCAAATAAAAAGAGTAGGGAAGCCCAAGTTCTGATGGCCAAGTTGTATTTGATGGAACAAAAGTATAATACAGCAAATACAATGGTTGAAAAAGTGTTGATCGCGGATTCGCTTAATATTGAAGCTATTAAAATTGCTTATAAGTCATATTCTAACTTAGATAGCTTAGAACGTGCTCTATATTACGGTGAAAAATTACTTGAAATTGATTCAACAAATGCCCAGTATTATTTTGAATTAGCCGTTTTGTATTTGGGTGCTGACAAACCATTAAGGGCCGCTAATTATTTTACGAAATCATACCAGTATCAACCTCTTTTATCAAGTTTATACCTTGCTCTGGGAAATTACAATAAATTTCACTTGTACGATAGCGTTATTTTTTACTCAGATTCTATTTTCTCAGGAATAAATAGTGGAGACAAAAACATACTACATATTAGGGCGAAAGCACTTGATAAGAGCTATAAATATGACCAGTCATATGCTGTTTATAATAGGCTTACAAAAATCGACTCAACGGACTCACTTGTTAGTGCAGAAAAGGAAATTGTACTTAGAAAAATTGCATATTTGCACCGTAAAAAAAGAGAACAGGAGCAATTGGCAGATAGTTTAGTCAATGCCATGCCAATAATAAAATTTTAATTGTATGAGTAAGATCAAAATTACTTTACCCGATGGTTCGGTTAAAGAATTTGATAAAGGGGTAACCAGTCATCAAATCGCACTTAGTATTAGTGAAGGATTGGCTAGAAATGTGCTTTCAGCAAAGGTAAATGGAGAAGTATGGGATTCATCAAGACCCATTGAAACTGATGCTTCTGTGCAACTATTAACCTGGAATGATAACGATGGCAAAGCTACTTTTTGGCATTCTTCAGCTCATTTAATGGCCGAAGCATTAGAAGCACTTTATCCAGGTGTTAAATTAGGAATAGGCCCATCTATAGAAAAGGGGTTTTATTATGATGTTGATTTTGGCGATTTGGAGTTTGATGGCAGCGAGCTGGAGAAAGTAGAAAAGAAAATGATTGAACTTGCTCGTGAGAAAAATGAGTATAAAAGATCAGACATTTCAAAAGCCGAAGCCATTAAGTACTTTACTGAAAAAGGCGATGAATATAAATTAGAGTTATTAGAAGGGCTTGAAGACGGAACAATTACATTTTACCAACAGGGTAATTTTACAGATTTATGCCGTGGTCCACACATTCCTCATACCGGAAGTATTAAAGCCATTAAGTTACTAAATGTAGCAGGAGCATATTGGCGTGGAGACGTAGATCGTAAGCAATTAACTCGTATTTATGGCATTACTTTTCCTAAGCAAAAGGAGCTAACAGAGTATCTTCATTTATTAGAAGAGGCTAAAAAACGAGATCACCGTAAGCTAGGTAAAGAATTAGAGCTATTTGCTTTTTCTGAGAAAGTAGGTATGGGTTTACCTCTTTGGTTGCCTAAGGGCACTATGCTTCGAGAACGACTCGAAGGGTTTTTACGCAAGGCGCAAGTAAAGGCTGGCTACGACCCTGTTATTACGCCTCATATTGGTAGTAAGCAATTATATATTACATCGGGTCATTACGAAAAGTATGGAGAAGATTCATTTCAGCCTATAACCACACCACACGAAGGGGAGGAGTTCTTGCTAAAACCAATGAATTGTCCGCATCATTGCGAAATTTATAAAACAAAGCCTCGTTCCTATAAAGACTTGCCTATTCGCTATGCAGAGTTCGGTACAGTATACCGTTACGAGCAGCATGGCGAATTGCATGGCTTAACTCGAGTTCGCGGTTTTACACAAGACGATGCCCATATTTTTTGTCGACCTGACCAAGTAAAGGAAGAATTTGAAAAAGTAATTGATCTTGTTATTTATGTGTTTAAGGCTTTAGGCTTTGAAGATTATACGGCACAAGTATCATTAAGAGACCCTAACGATAAAGCTAAATATATAGGTGAGGGAGAATTATGGGATAAGGCAGAGCGAGAAATTCAAGAAGCAGCCGATGCTAAAGGCTTAGATACAGTAACTGAATTGGGAGAAGCTGCTTTTTACGGACCTAAGCTTGATTTTATGGTAAAAGATGCATTGGGCCGTAAATGGCAATTGGGTACTATACAGGTAGATTACCAATTACCACAGCGTTTTGAGTTAGAGTATGTAGGTTCCGACAACCAGAAACATACACCTGTGATGATTCATAGAGCTCCATTTGGATCGCTAGAGCGTTTCATAGCTGTTTTAACAGAACATTGTGCCGGTAATTTTCCGCTTTGGTTAACACCAGACCAGGTAGCTGTTTTGCCCATTTCTGAAAAATACGCTGAGTATGCAAATTCGGTTTTTGAGGAGCTAAAAGAACTAGACATTAGAGGCTTCTTAGACAATAGAGATGAAAAAATTGGTAGAAAAATTCGAGATGCGGAAGTTAAAAAGATTCCATTTATGATAATCGTAGGGGAAAAAGAACAAGCAGATAATAAAATATCAGTCAGGCGGCACGGAGAAGGTGATTTAGGAACAATGGAGTTGGATTCTTTTGTTTCCTTATTTAAGGAAGAAGCCACCATATAATTTATCACAAATTATTGCAGCAAACCGCTTTTTATTTAAGATTTATGCGATATTTGCAACTTATTTTGAAACACTAAACAGGAGGTCACAATTAGCAAACAGAGATTTAGAGGGAGAAGACCCTACGTAGCCCGAGTCGAAGAGCCCTATAAGATTAACGAATTAATCAGAGCACAACACGTTAGAGTTGTTGGTGAAAACATTGAAGTTGGCGTTTATGCCATTGCCGAAGCACTAAAAATGGCCAAAGAAGAAGGCTTGGATTTAGTGGAGATTTCTCCGAAGGCAGAACCGCCTGTTTGCAAAATTATAGATTACTCTAAGTTTAAGTACGAACAAAAAAAGAAGCAAAAAGAAATAAAAGCGAAAGCTCAGAAAACGGTTATTAAAGAAATACGTTTTGGTCCTAACACGGATGATCATGATTTTAACTTTAAATTAAAACATGCCATTAACTTTTTAAAAGAAGGTGCTAAAGTTAGAGCTTATGTTCATTTTTATGGCCGTACCATTGTTTTTAAAGAAAGGGGAGAGATTTTATTATTAAAATTTGCCCAAGCATTAGAGGAATACGGTAAAGTAGAACAATTGCCGAAGTTGGAGCGAAAAAGAATGTATGTCATTCTTGCTTCAAAAGTTAAAAAGTAGAACGAATATAGTTTAATAAATAAAGTAGAAATGCCAAAAGTAAAAACTAAATCTGGAGCTAAAAAGCGTTTCAAACTTACTGGAACTGGTAAAATTAAAAGAAAGCATGCTTTCAAAAGCCACATTCTAACTAAGAAAGAAACCAAGCAAAAGAGAAATCTTACAAAAACTGGGCTAGTGCACAAGAGTGATGTAAGTAATGTTAAAGCAATGCTTAACATTTAGGTTTACTTTAGTTTACTAAAGTTTAACCAGAGTCTTGGCTTTAAGTATCCGAAAATATCGGATCGCCAATTATCAAAAAAAACTAATTAATTATGCCAAGAAGTGTAAACG
>JAKISE010000067.1 GCA_021648745.1 Cyclobacteriaceae bacterium | reverse complement strand
CTTCAAATCAGTCGCTTTGCTTTGTTTGTGTTCTCACCATAGCGGTGCTATGCTTTCGAATCCAAACTGCCTGATTTATTGTGACTTAAAGCCTCATCACGAACCCTATCGCATAATTCGGGTTTAAGGGTAAAACTAAAGTAGAAGCCTATATTTCACTCAAACAATAGTACGTTAATTACGCAAGGTATAAGTAGGCTTAATTTGCACATTTTTTCAAGCAGGTCAAATCTACTTAGTACTATATTCCTTCAAATTCCTAAATGGAGCTAAACTCTGCCCTGCAAACCCTTTTGGGTATTTTCCACCTGGTCAAACCCAAGATCAATATCTCTACCAGAATGAGGTATATAAGCCGTTTTAAAAAGATAATCCCATATACTCAATGTAATTCCAAAATTAATTCCGTTCGGGTGGCTTTCAGGTACATCCTTTACATGGTGCCAAATATGCATAGCGGGATTATTAAAAACATACTTTAAAGGCCCATAGGTAATATTCATATTAGAGTGATTAATATGACCAATCATAATATTGAAAGCATGCAATAGAAATAAGTCATTTAAACCAAACCCAATCATGGTTAACGGAATGTATAAGGCCGATTTATAGAATACATTTTCCATCCAATGGTATCGCAAATGCGCTGCAAAACCCATTTCGGTAACTGAATGGTGTACCCTGTGAAACCTCCACATCCATTTCACCCTGTGCAGGGTTACATGCACGCTCCACTGAATAAAATCTGCCAGCACAAAAAGCAATCCAAACCTCGCCCAAATTGGCAATGATTCTAATTGAATATACACTCTATTTTCAATGCCAAACCAGCCAATAAAATTATTGAACCCCTCTACTCCAATATTAGAAATAGCATTATACCCAATTAAGGAAAAAATAAAGAAGTTGAAAAACATGTAGAAAGCATCTAACCAAAAATCTTTACGAAAAGATTTTTGATGTTGCCGCCAAGGGAAGGTCAACTCGAGCCCCCAAACCACTAACGAAAGTATAATTAAGTAATAAAAATAATTACCCCACCCTGGGTGGGTTATTTCGTAAAGCATGTAGCTCCAATATCCTGTATAGGAATCTATAATTAATTGAAGAATGTTCATTTATTATATTTTACTCGTCATTCCTGCATAGGCAGAAACCCCTAAGATAAGTAACAGATTCTGCCTACGCATGAATAACGTTTCCTTGTGGAAAATTAAAATTTAACTTTTTTATCAGTTTTAGGAAGGTCAACACCACAACTGCTACTGTTTTTGGTGAAGCCACAGCCCGTATTTGCAATGGCCTGGTAAAGCAATACGCCTCCAAGCATCATGGCAAAATAGTCAACTTCTTGAATGGCTGGTATAAAGAAAAATAAGCCTAAACCTAAGCGAATCACCCTCGAAAAACCCCAACTTTGTAGGCTAAAATCAATGCCTTTTAAAAAATTTATCATATATTTTTAGATTAAAGAAGTAAGATTTTAGACATAAGGCTAACAAAATAATCTTGTGTCTAATGTTTTTTTATCTAACATCTTTATTTTACTGGTTTACCATCATTTATCCAGGCTGAAATTCCTCCGGAAAGGTTATACACTTCTTTAAAACCCATTTCTTTCATTACTTCAAGTGCTCTTCCACTTCTTCCACCAGAGTGGCAATACACCATTACAGGTTTATCTTTATCCAATTTACTTAGTTGCTCTTTAAAATCAACTGAACGAACGTCAATGTTAATATTGCCTTCAATGCTACCCTCAGACGTAAGCTCTCCAGCAGTACGCACATCTAATAATATTCCATCTTTTTTACTAGCAATAAGCTCCTTGAATTCGTTTGTATTTACATTTTTTGCAATAACGGCACCTGTTTGAACCGTTGCGTTGGAAGTATTTTCTTGTGCAGTGCCACAAGAAACCAATCCAATTGTTAAAAATAATGCCAGTCCAATTGTCGATAATCTTTTCATAGTATGTTGTTAAAAAACCTTAAAACCTGAGTTCGCCTAAGGAATCCTGTCAGGAAATAAAGTAGTAGGTGAGGTTTTGGAAATAAAAAGTGAAAAAATAATGAATTATTTCAAAATTTTCATTTCTCAAAGATTGCCTGCTAGACATTTCCCCTTGGGCTTTAGTGAAATTTCCCTAAACTTCCTCAAATTTTCTCGAATTAACTCGTTAGTCCTGCACAAATTTGAGTTGTTTATGAAATTTTCACTTAAAACTGACAGCATTCCTTAGGTCAAACTCAGGTTAAAACTAAATCATTCAATATTACCCATCCTGCAAATTAATCCCTTCCTATAAGATAACCATGTGATCTAGGACACATTTGTAATTATCAAATGTATTTTATTTTGCACAAAAGGCATTCCCTTGGGTGCAATTTAAATTATCCCAAATGCTTTTCAGTTCATTAGGGCTAATTTGGAAGTACCTTAGTAACAACAATTAACTATGAAAAAGTTTCTTCCAATACTAAATTGGTTACCTAATTATAGAAAAGAATACCTTAGTGGTGATCTTTCTGCAGGGTTAACTGTTGGGGTAATGCTTATCCCGCAAGGAATGGCGTATGCGATGATTGCCGGCCTTCCACCTGTATATGGTTTATACGCAGCTATTTTTCCTCAGTTAATTTATGCCATATTTGGCACTTCGCGCCAGTTGGCCGTAGGACCAGTTGCTATGGATTCGCTATTAGTGGCTGCTGGAATATCCGTAATAGCAACTGCGGGCTCAGAAAATTATATTGCCCTAGCCATTCTATTGGCTTTAATGATGGGCGTTATTCAACTCGCCCTTGGCTTTTTTAGAATGGGATTTTTAGTTAATTTCCTTTCTAAACCAGTAATAAATGGATTTACATCGGCAGCAGCATTAATCATCGGTCTTAACCAATTAAAGCATTTAATTGGTGTTGATCTTGAAAGGAATAATAACATTTTCATAATCTTATACCAAGCCATAGAACAGTTTGCTAGTATTCACTGGTTAACTGTTGCAATTGGTGTGGTGGCAATTATTATTCTAAAAAATGTAAAGAAAATTCACAAAGCAATTCCTGGAGCCTTAGTTGCGGTAATTTTAGGGGTAGTTGTCGTAAAATATTTATCATTATACACCATAGGCGTAAAAATTGTTGGCGAAGTGCCCAAAGGGCTCCCTCCTTTTGCTTTGCCAATGCTAAATACCCCTCATTTTAACGAGTTAATTCCAATTGCCTTCACCTTGGCCCTTATTGCCTTTATGGAAGCAATTTCGGTAGCCAAAGCCATTCAGGTAAACCATAAAGATGAGTATAAATTAGATTCGAATCAGGAGTTAATTGGCTTGGGCATGGGAAATATTGTGGGCTCCTTTTTCAGTGCATTCCCAACTACAGGTGGCTTTAGTAGATCTGCTGTAAACGAACAATTAGGAGGCAGAACTAATTTAGCTTCCATCATAAGTGCCTCCTTGGTAATTTTAACTCTATTATTTCTAACCCCCTTATTTTACTTCTTACCCAACTCTATATTGGCAGCCATTATTATGGTAGCTGTATTCGGATTAATCGACACCAAATTTCCGGCATTACTTTGGAAGACCAAAAAAGAAGATTTTCTAATGCTTGTTATCTCTTTTGGAGTTACTCTAGGGTTAGGCATTAAAGAAGGTATTGGCGCTAGTGTGGCAATGTCCTTGCTTGCTATTATTTATCGAAGCACCAAACCTCATTTTGCAATTCTTGGAAAAATGCCCTCTTCTAAAGAATTTAGAAACATTAAGCGCTTTGATAACCTAAAGGTGTATGATAACATCTTAGTATTTAGGTATGATGCCGACTTATACTTTGCCAATACAAGCCATTTTATTGAATCAATAACAAAAGAAATTGATGCCAAAGGCGACCAATTAGAACTAGTGGTATTACACGGAGGAAGTATTTCTCATATTGATTCAACAGCCTATCAAGCACTGCAAGAGCTAATTGAAAGTTTAAATAAACAAGGTGTTGAATTATATTTTTCGTATATTAAAGGGCCAACACGAGACTTTTTAAATAGAATGGAGTTAAGTCAGGTAGTTGGAGAAGCTTATTGCTATTTGGATGTAAGTGAAGCTATAGAAGCCTACATTTTGAAACAAAAAGAAAAAACGACAGGTAAAATCTCATAACAAATTGAGTACTATGTAATTTTTATCACATAAATTAAATCGCAGCAGTCGTAAACTTGCATAAGTACAAGAAAAGTATATTATAATAAATATAACAATATGTCAGTAGAACAGATATACACAGGCTGTTTAGCCGAAGCCGCTTATTTTATTCAATCAAATGGAGAAGCCGCTGTAATTGACCCTCTAAGGGAAACAACTCCCTATATTACAAGGGCTGCAGATAATGGTGTAAAAATTAAATACATTTTCCTAACTCATTTCCATGCGGATTTTGTGTCAGGCCATGTAGACTTAGCAAAGAAAACTGGTGCTACCATTGTATTTGGCGCATCTGCCAAAGCCGACTTCGACTTTCACAAAGCAACGGATGGCGAAGTGTTTAACGTGGGTGATATTACACTAAAAGTTCTGCACACACCTGGCCATACAATGGAATCAATCTCAATCGTGCATACCAATGAAGAAGGAACACAAGATTGCGTTTTTACAGGAGATGCTCTGTTTATAGGAGATGTTGGAAGGCCTGACTTGGCTGTTAAAACAGATTTAACTCAAGCAGATTTAGCAGGTCATTTGTTCGATTCTCTTAGAAACAAACTAATGAAATTGCCAGACGACATTATTATATATCCAAATCATGGGGCAGGTTCTGCTTGCGGTAAAAACATGAGTGATGAAACCTTTGATACCCTAGGTAATCAAAAAGAAGTGAACTACGCACTACGTGCAGATATGACTAAGGAAGAGTTTGTAAAAGAAGTGCTTACTGGGCTGGTGGCTCCTCCTCAGTACTTTCCTAAAAATGTTGGAATGAACAAAGGAATAAACAAAACCTATTCTGATATTTTAGCTTCTGGTCTTGCGGCTCATACTCCTGCAGAATTTAAGGAGTTAATGGCAAATACAGAAGATATTATTATTTTGGATACTCGTCATGAACAAATTTTTAAGGATGCATTTGTTCCAAAATCTTACAATTTTAATATAGACGATAATTTCGCTCCATGGGTAGGTGCGGTAATCGAAAATATAGAAGCTCCAATACTAATTATAGCTAATGATGGAAGAGAAGAAGAGGTAATCACAAGATTAGCGCGGGTTGGGTATGATAACACCATTGGTTACTTAAAAGGTGGTATTGATGCTTGGAAAGAAGCTGGACTAGAAACAGACTCAATCGTTTCTGTTTCTCCAAGTGAGCTGAAAGTAAAGATGCTGGGCAAAATCAATATTGTGGATGTTAGAAAAGAATCAGAGTTCTATTCAGAACACGTAGATGGAGAGAACGTGGTTAACAGACCACTTGATTTTATAAACAAAAACATGGCTGATTACGATAAGGATAAAGAATACTACCTACATTGTGCTGGTGGCTACCGCTCTATGATTGCTGCTTCTATTTTAAAGGCTCAGGGCATTGAGCATGTAATAGATGTTGCTGGCGGGTTTAATGATATTAAAGAAGCAGGCGTAAAAGTTACTGAATACGTTTGCCCAACTACAATGTTATAAAAAGTAGCTCACGCTTCAAGTAAATTTTAAATATTGTCATCCTGAATTTATTTCAGGATCTATGTAAACATTCTCACTAGATCCTAAAACGGGTTCAGGATGACTTTTTTTGATATATTTTTATGAATACAAAATCAAAAATTGACAATAAACCTAGCCTAATACCGCGTTTTTTAATATTTAGCTTAACATTAGGATTGGCCCCTTGGTCGCCTCCTCACATTATTGGTAAGGTTAAATGGTTATTTGGTGGAGCTGTTGGTATGCAACCTATGGACTGGTTCGATTTAGTGCTTCATGGCACCCCTTGGATATTACTTTTTGGAGCAATTATTTGGGAAGGAAAGAAGAAGTTTTTTTGAAATAACTGAATACTTCTATAAAAAATACTATTAAGGATCTATTAAATCATAAAAGAATGGCTTAGTTTATTCTCCCAATTCTTACATTTGAAACCTATACATTCAAATGCAAGAACTCAGCCTTTCAGAACTTAATCTTCAAATAAAAAAAACGTTAGAAGAACAATTAGCAGCTTCGTATTGGGTGGTGGCTGAAATTGCCCAAATTCAAGTAAATAGTAGTGGACATTGTTATTTAGAACTAGTTCAAAAAGAAGGTCATCAGGTTATTGCTAAAGCCAGGGCTACTATTTGGGCATACTCTTATCGTAACATTTCAGCCTGGTTTTCACGAATTACCGGAAACGACTTGGCTGTTGGCATGCGAATTTTAGCCAATACCAAAGTAACCTTCCACGAAGTGTATGGACTAAGCCTTAACATCAAAGACATTGACCCCTCTTTTACCTTAGGCGAACGCGAAAAAGCAAAACAAGAAGTAATTGCCAAGCTAGAAGCCGATGGCATTATGGATATGAATAAAGAGCTTGAATTACCTCAGGTTCCTCAAAACATAGCTATAATTAGTTCAGAAACCGCTGCTGGATATGGCGATTTTATTGACCAAATCGATAAAAATAAATATGGCTTCAAAGTACATCACCGCCTGTTCTCTGCCAGTATGCAAGGAGAAAAAGCTCCAGAAAGTATAATAAAAGCCCTACATCAAATTTTAGATTCAGAGGCTGATTTGGTAGTCATAATTCGTGGTGGGGGCTCTCAGCTTGATTTAGATTGTTTTGATAATTATGAATTAAGTAGTCATATCGCACAGTTCCCATTGCCAATCCTAACAGGGATTGGTCACGAACGCGATACCTCTATTTCTGATATGGTAGCTCATTCCCAATTAAAAACACCCACAGCAGTAGCAGAGTTTATTATTCAAGGATTTAATGCCTACCAAACAAGTATCAACGATCTATTTTCAAACATCAGTTCAATTGCTATAGAACACATCTATAATGAAAAAGAAAACCTAAACTTGATATCATCAAAGCTAAGCCTGCTAACTCAACAGGAGCTGCAAACACATAAAGCTAAGCTTGAAAACATTATGCAAAATGTAAAACACGCTAGTGCCTTTCAATTAGCGAGTAATACAAATAGATTAAACTCAATTGAGCAAAAAATAAACTTACTTAACCCCAAACACCTCCTTCAAAAAGGCTACTCTATTATATATAAAAATGGAAAGCCACTTGGCAGAACTAAGGTTTCAATAAACGAACAAATAGAAATTATTACAGCATATCAACGGATTTCGAGCACTGTTGATAAAGCAATAAAAAATACAGATGTATGAGCAAATTTAATTATAACAAAGCACTATCCCGTTTAAACGAGATAGTGGCAGAAATGGAATCAGATGAGTTGGATATTGAAAAAATTAGCAAATTGGTTAAAGAATCTAGCACTTTACTAAAGGCCTGTAAAAAAGCACTTTCAACCACCGAAGAAGGAATAAATGAGGTTATTGCTCAAATGAATTTACCTTCTGAGTAAATTCTTGTAGGCAGCGAAATTTATTTCCTTAATTTGGTATTTCTTTTAAACAAATAATATGAAAATCATTCTTACTTTAACTCTTCTTATAGCCTATACAATCTCTTTAGCCCAGCCAGATCGTTGGCAGCAACATGTAGATTATACCATGGATGTAAACCTTGATGTGGACACTCATCAGTACGATGGAACGCAAACTCTAGTATATACCAATAACTCTCCCGATACGCTTAAAACCGTGTATTATCACCTCTACTTCAATGCTTTTCAACCAGGAAGTATGATGGATGAACGCTCCAGAAATATTGAAGATCCCGATTCTAGGGTCAAAGACAGAATTTCAAAATTAACGGAGGGTGAGCAAGGAAAGCTATACCCAACAAGCTTAACCCAAGATGGGGAATCTATAAAATTTGAAGTTGTTGGAACCATATTGGAGGTTACATTGGCACGTCCCATCCTTCCTCATTCAAACACTACGTTTAACATGGCATTTAAGGGCCAAGTACCTGTGCAGATAAGAAGAACAGGAAGGGACAATAAAGAAGGCATAGATTACTCCATGGCACAATGGTACCCTAAAATGAGTGAGTACGACTATGCAGGCTGGCATGCTAATCCTTATGTAGCTCGCGAGTTTCATGGAGTGTGGGGCAATTTTGATGTAAGTCTAACACTTAACTCACGCTATGTAGTGGGTGCCACAGGTATCTTGCAAAACCCTGATGAAATTGGATATGGTTACGCAGACCCTATAAAACATAAAAAGAAAAAGTCGATTACCTGGCGATTTAAAGCTGAAAAAGTACACGACTTTGTATGGGCAGCCGACCCTGATTATGTGCATAAAACCGTGCAAGTGCCCGATGGACCTAAGATGCATTTCTTTTACCAAGAAGATAGTGTAACCACAGAAACCTGGCCTCAACTAATGGGAATAGCTCCCAAAATGGTGGCCTTTATGAACCAACAATTTGGTAAATACCCCTACTCCGATTTTAGTGTAATTCAGGGAGGAGATGGCGGAATGGAATACCCAATGGCCACACTCATTTTAGGACGTGGTAGTTATGCAGGCTTAATGAGCGTTACAATACACGAAATGTTTCATAGCTGGTATCAAGGTGTGCTTGCTTCCAACGAAAGCCTCTACCCTTGGATGGACGAAGGGTTTACCACCTACGCAAGCAATATAACAAAAGCATATTTAACCAATAATACAGCCGACCCTCAGCAGAGAGGATATGGAGGATATTACTACCTCGTAAATCAAAACAAGCAAGAACCATTAACTACACATGCCGATCATTATAATACCAATTTAGCCCACGGAATTGCAGCCTATTCTATGGGGTCAATGGTGCCCGCTATGTTAGAGTATATTGTAGGAAAAGAGAACTTTGAAAAAGCCTTTCGAGTATATTATAATACCTGGCAGTTTAAGCATCCTAATCCAACTGATTTTAGACGTGTTATTGAAAAGGAAACAGGATTTGAATTGGAGTGGTTCTTGAATGATTGGATTGGCACAACACATAGGGTTAATTACGCCATTGACAGTGTTTATGCTAATGGCACTAGAACCAAAGTTGTTTTGACAAATAAAGGAACAATGCCAATGCCCACAGAAGTGTATGTAACTTATAATGATGGAAGTTCAGAGATTTTCTATTTCCCTTTAAGAATTATGAGAAACGAAAAAACTGAATTTGGGAATATTAAACATACACTAGTAAGTGATTGGCCTTGGACGAACCCTACAAAAACCTTTATTATTGAAAAATTACTAGGAGAAATTAAATCGATTGAACTAAACAGGAGCAAAAGAGTTCCCGACATTGATTCTACAAATGATAGTTGGCAAAACCGATAAGTACATGGAGCTAGCCCAAGCAAAACAACAAATCGATAAGTTAAGCGAAGAACTCCATACATATAATTATGCCTATTATATGGAAGACAAGTCACTCATTAGTGATCAAACGTTTGACTTATTGCTGAAAGAGTTAATTGACCTAGAAGCCCAATATCCAAATTTAAAACGACCTGATTCTCCTACCCAACGGGTTGGTGGCACCATTAATAAGGCTTTTGAAACAGTGCAGCATAGTACGCGCATGCTTTCACTTGGCAACACCTATTCAGAAGACGACTTACTCGAGTTTGACGCTCGTGTAGCTAAAGAATTAGAAGGTCAATCATACGAGTATTTTTGTGAATTAAAATTTGATGGTGTGGCCATTAGCCTTCAATATGAAAATAACATATTGGTAAAAGCTGTTACAAGGGGCGATGGCACCAAAGGAGACGATATCACCGACAACGCCAAAACGATACAATCTATACCACTAAAGATTACCTCAAAGCTTAGTAAGCTAGAAGTAAGAGGCGAAGTATTTATGCCTAAAGTAGTATTTGAAACATTAAATAAGGAAAGAGAAGAGGCTGGAGATGATCTTTATGCCAATGCTAGAAACACAGCCTCTGGTAGCCTTAAAATGATGGATTCGGCTCAAGTTGCCAAGCGCAAATTAGATTGCTATTTATATATGTTATTGGCAGATGGGCACAAATCACATGAAGAAGCTATCCATAATCTTGAAAATTGGGGTTTTAACGTTTCCCCTACCTATCAAAAATGCAATTCTATTGAAGAAGTGCTAAATTATATCCATTCTTGGAGCGAAAAGAGACATGAGCTTCCTGTGGAAACAGATGGTATTGTTATCAAGGTAAATAATCTCGACCAACAAGAATTACTTGGGTTTACAGCTAAAACACCTAAATGGGCAATTTCGTATAAGTATAAATCGGAGAATGCCAGTACTAAACTCAATGCTGTCACCTACCAAGTAGGCAGAACTGGCTCTATTACACCAGTTGCTGAATTAGAACCGGTGCTTTTAGCAGGTACCACAGTAAAACGAGCATCATTACATAATGCTAACGAAATAGAACGGCTTGATTTACACGAAGATGATTTTGTGTTTGTAGAAAAGGGAGGAGAAATTATCCCTAAGGTTACTGGTGTTGATTTATCACAACGAAGTGGAAATAGTAAGGTTATTACCTACATTACCCACTGCCCGGCCTGCAATACTAAGCTTAGTCGTAAAGAAGGAGAAGCCTCCCATTATTGCCCCAATATTCTATCATGTCCTCCACAAATAACAGGAAGAATCGAGCATTTTATTCATCGCAATGCCATGAATATTGACAGCTTGGGTGAGCGCACTATCTCCTTACTTTTTGAGAAAGGTTGGCTCAATAGACCTTCTGATTTATTTGCATTAACAAAAGCACAACTTTTAGAACTCGAAGGGTTTAAAGAGCTATCCGCCACCAACCTTTTAACAGGTATTGAAAACTCTAAACAAGCCCCTTTCGAAGCAGTGTTATTTGGCTTAGGTATTAGGTATGTAGGTAAAACAGTGGCCGAAAAACTAATCGAGCATTTCAGAAATATTGAGGCATTAATGGCAGCCAATTTTGATGAATTAATAGAGGTGCAAGAAATTGGAGAAAGAATAGCAGAAAGTGTAATTTCCTACTTTTCCGAAGAAGAAAATAGAGAAGAAATCGAACGGCTTAAATCTGCTGGACTACAATTTGTAACTACTGCGAATGAAAAGCAAAGCAACATCTTAAGTGATAAAACATTTGTAGTTTCTGGTGTTTTTATGAATTTCAGTAGAGAAGAGTTAAAAAATACCATTAAAACCAATGGAGGAAAAGTAGTTTCCTCCATATCAAAAAAGTTGGATTACTTAATTGCAGGTGACAAAATGGGGCCCTCTAAAAAAGAGAAGGCAGAAAAATTGGAAGTACGCATCATTTCTGAAGAAGATTTTGAATCTTTGTTGAATAATAATAATCAATGATATTAGGGCAGGCTTTATCTTACAAAACCAACCGATTTTTAAAATCGAATATAAACCTCCGGGAAAGCATACCTTATACACAAGCCCAAAATTTCGGTATCCTATTTAGCAACAGCACTCCCGAAAAAGGGAAGATTGCTGAGCAGCTATCAACTTTATTAAAAGGCGACAGTAAAAAAGTGAAAGTGTTGGCTTACGATCGTAATGTAGAAATAAAACACCTACCCTTTGAATCGTTCTCTAAAAAAGACCTTAATTTCTGGGGTAATATTATAAGTCAGTCGGTTCAAAATTTTTCCAATGTTTCATTTGACTTTTTAATTTGCTTAGACCACAACCCAGGTGAAATTATTAAGAATTTACTTGCCAAAAGTAAAGCCAAGTGCCGAGTAGGTGTTTGCAGTAATTCTGAAGCCTATCATAAAACGTTTGAGCTAATCATTCAAACAGAAAATGATTTGAACACTGTAGACAGTGTATACTCATACACTAAAAATATACGATAATGGAAAGTTTAAAAGGACTAGGCGTTGCACTGGTAACGCCCTTTGATGTAGATGAAAAAATTGACTTTGAAGCCCTTTTAAAGCTTTTAAAATATACTGCTACACATGGTGTAGATTATTGGGTTGTAATGGGTTCTACAGGCGAGGCTATTACCTTATCAAACGAAGAACAAGAAGAAATACTCCAATTCGTATTGAAGAACAACCCTAATAACCTGCCTATTGTATTTGGGCTTGGAGGGAGCAATACAGCTGCACTATTAACGCGACTGCAAGCACTAGACTTAAGCGGTGTAACTGCAATTCTATCCTCTTCTCCTGCCTATAATAAGCCAACACAACAAGGTATTATTGCCCACTTTAAACTGTTGGCAGACAATTCGCCTAAACCCATTATTCTTTATAACGTACCTGGCAGAACCTGCTCCAATATGGAAGCAAGTACCACTTTAAACTTAGCTTCCCACCCTAACATTGTAGGAATTAAAGAAGCATCGGGTGACTTAGAACAAATTAAGGAAATAATAGAAGGAGTGCCAGATGGTTTTATCATTACTTCTGGAGATGATATGCTCACACCTGAAATTACTAAATTAGGAGGCGCTGGTGCTATTTCTGTATTGGCAAATGCGTTGCCAGCAGAATTTAAACAACTAGTAACAGCATCAATTAACAAAGACGAGAATACATCAAATCATTTGGTTAGTAAACTACAAGAAATTAATGATTTAATGTATGTGGAAGGAAACCCTACAGGCCTTAAAGAATTGCTATCGCAACAAGGCGTATGTTCGAATAATGTACGATTACCATTAGTTTCTGCAACCTATAACCTACAAAAATCCATAAAGGCTGCCACTACAAACTTGAGGGCATAAAAAAAGGCGGTAAAACCGCCTTTCAAAATCTATAGGAAAAATTATCCTTTGTTCTTCTTATCTTGAACTTCCTTACGAATGTCTTGCGCTAAATTTTTCATTTCTTGCATTCCTTTTCTTACTCTAGTTCCAGCAGCATTATTGCCTTTGTCATAGAATTTTTCAAAATCGCCTTCAAGTCCGTTAACAAGGTTTTGTAATTCTTCGAATCTTTTCATTTCAGTTTAAAGTTTTAAGGTTATTTTTTATTTTAATAATTAATATTTAGCCAATATAGTTAAAATGTTGCAAAAACAACACCCGAACTACATTATTTGGCTATTATTCGGTAAATTCTACTAGTTTTTGCTCTTTATAATAGCCATCATCTAGTTTTTTCTTCACATTTACAAAAGCACTAATTGTTTGTTCAACATCGGCCAAACTATGCTCTGAAGTTGGAATAATCCTTAAAATAATGGTTCCTCTAGGTACAACAGGATAAATTACAACCGAGCAAAATACACCGTAATTTTCTCTTAAATCCATAGCTAAGTTAGCGGCCTCCCCTACTGTTCCGTTAAGAACTACTGGTGTTACAGGGCTTTCTGTGGATCCAATATTAAACCCATTATCCCTAAACCCGTTTTGTAAGGCATTTACTATCTTCCACAAATCTTCTCTTAGCTCTGGTTTTGATTTTAGCAACTCTAATCTTTTTAAAGCTCCTTTAACAAGTGGCATTGGTACTGATTTTGCAAATATTTGCGATCTTGTATTAAATCTTAAATACTCAATAACGTCCTTATTACCAGCAATAAATGCACCTATGCTAGCCATTGACTTAGCAAATGTTGAGAAATAAAGGTCGATATCATCTTGTACTCCTTGTGCCTCTCCTGCTCCTGCTCCAGTTTCTCCAATAGTACCAAACCCGTGTGCATCATCAACAAGCAACCTAAAATCGAATTTCTTTCTTAAAGAAATAACTCCTTTTAAATCACCCATATTTCCAGACATTCCGAAAACACCTTCTGTAATAACTAAAATACCACCCCCAGTTTCATCAACAATCTTCTGAGCACGCTCTAACTGTTTTTCAAGGTTTTCGATATTATTATGAGGAAAAACAAATCGTTTACCCATATGTAACCTAACCCCATCTACAATACTAGCATGCGACTCTGCATCATACACAATCACATCTCTCCTATCAACAATAGCATCTATAGCAGACATTATTCCCTGATATCCATAATTAAGTAACATACAAGCTTCCTTCTGAACAAATGCTCCTAGCTCCTCTTCTAGCTGATCATGCAATACTGTATTGCCCGACATCATTCTAGCTCCCATTGGATATGCTAGCCCCCACTCCGCTGCAGCTTCTGCATCTGCCTTTCTCACCTCTGGGTGATTTGCCAGTCCTAAGTAATTATTAAGACTCCAGGTTAACACTTCTTTTCCCCTAAATTTCATACGAGGAGCAATTTCTCCTTCTAATTTAGGAAACATAAAATAGCCTTCTTCAACATTTGCATGTTTACCTAGAGGGCCTCTATCGAGCATTAATTTTTTAAATATATCCACTATCTTATCGATTTTAATTCCAAATCTTCTTCGTTTAACGGTCGCAAAGATACGTACAAATGAATTTATAAAAAATTGAATACGAATTGTATTTATCACAGTTCAATTTCAAGTCGTTTTATGCTTGTAATGTATAAATCATAGATTGTGTTTAGTAATATTGTATAAACAATAATATAAGATGGCAAAAATAAAAAAACTCTTAGTCGCCAACCGTGGAGAAATAGCTATCAGGGTACTACGTACGGCCAAAGAAATGGGCATTAAAACTGTAGCCGTATATAGTGAGGCAGATAGAAATGCTCCTCACGTTATAATGGCTGACGAGGCAGTTTTACTTGGCCCCCCTCCTTCTTCTGAATCGTATTTGCTTGGAGACAAGATAATAAAAATTTGCACCCAGTTAAATGTAGATGCCATTCATCCAGGTTATGGTTTTTTATCCGAAAACGCTGACTTTGCTGATAAGGTTGAAAAAGCAGGCCTTATTTTTATTGGACCTTCTTCTGATGCCATAAAAGTTATGGGCAATAAACTGGCTGCAAAAAAAGCAGTAGGCTCTTATAATATACCAATGGTGCCTGGTACAGATGAAGCTATTACCGACCCGGAATATGCAAAAAAACTAGGGAAAGAAATTGGATACCCAATATTAATAAAAGCCAGTGCAGGAGGTGGTGGTAAGGGAATGCGAGTAGTTCGGAATGAAAACGAACTTGAAGAGAATATGAATTTAGCTATTAGCGAGGCTACTTCTTCATTTGGGGATGGTTCTGTGTTTATAGAAAAATTTATTGAGTCGAATAAACATATAGAAGTACAAATATTAGGCGATACACATGGTACTATTTTATATGTATTTGAACGCGAGTGTTCCATCCAGCGAAGGCACCAAAAGGTAATAGAAGAAGCTCCTTCTATGGTAATATCTGCAGAGTTAAGAAAACAAATTGGAGAAGCTGCAGTTAGGGTTGCACAGAGTTGTAATTATTATGGCGCAGGCACCGTAGAGTTTATCTACGAAAATGGAGCCTTTTATTTTTTAGAAATGAATACTCGTCTTCAAGTAGAACACCCAGTATCGGAATTAATTACAGGTATAGATTTAGTGGAGCAACAAATTTTAATTGCCGAAGGTAAAGAACTAGCTTTCAAACAAGAGGACATAAAACTAAATGGCCACGCCTTTGAAGTAAGAGTGTATGCCGAAGACCCTGAGAACAACTTTTTGCCAGACATTGGCACGTTAACCACCTATGTTAGACCACAGGGTTACGGTGTTAGGGTTGATGATGGTTTTGAGCAAGGCATGAGTGTTCCTATCTACTACGACCCGATGATTGCAAAGCTCATAACCTATGGAGCTACGCGTGATGAAGCTCGTAAGCGTATGATCAGGGCTATTGATGAGTATAATATAACAGGTATAAAAACCACCCTCCCTTTTTGCAAATATGTTTTTGAACATGAAGCTTTTATCGATGGCAGTTTCGATACAAAATTTGTGGAAAAGTATTTCGACTCCAATAGCCTAGCAAATAATAATTTAGAAGAGGAAAAAATAGCCGCTGCCATGGCAGGTATGTTCTTTAATAAAGGATCACAACAAAATAAGGCTATCGCCAAAGTAGATTCAAAAAAATCTAATTGGAAACAGAGGGCGTTTAAATGATTCAATTAAAACATCCATTGATTTTAGCTTCAACTTCACCTAGAAGGCAAGAACTTTTAACCAAATTGGAAATACCTTTTAAAGTGCAATCCCTTGAAGTAGAAGAAGAAATTCCTGCAGGTATTAAACCAAGGAACTCCGCAATATACCTTGCCAATTTAAAAGGAGAAGCGCACGATTTTTTGGCCAAGAACCATATTGTTATTACTGCCGATACGATAGTAATTGTAGATAACATGGTTCTTAATAAACCCACTTCCAACGCAGAAGCCAAGCAAATGCTACAAAAGTTAGCTAATAAAACTCATAAAGTAATTACTGGTGTAAGCATTAGGGCAAATAAGGCAGTCCATTCTTTTGATGTTTCTACTGAAGTTACGTTTGGAGCTTTAGCCAATGAGGAGATTGAATTTTATGTAAAATCTAAAAATGCAAGTGATAAAGCTGGAGGGTATGGTATTCAAGATTGGATCGGTCTCATTGGCATTTCAAGCATTAAGGGCTCGTATTATAACGTTATGGGGTTTCCTGTGTTTGAAATTTATAACCATCTAAAAAAATATTTTTCCAATCCGAGTTAATGGTTAATTTTTTAATATATATATATATTTATAGTATAAATTTTATTTAAATTAGTACAATCTAACATCTAACATAAACCTAACATGAAAGTTATTTCTATTATCGCACTTGTTTTCGCGCTTAGTATAAGCGTAGTAGCCCAACCAAATTATTCAGTTAAAGCTTATCGGGTAAAGGAGGGCCAAAAAATAAATAAATACGCGAAAGCAGCTAAAAATTTTATTAAAGAGGCAAAGTATAACGAAGCGGCTATTAATGGTGCATATGCACTTAAATTAGCTACTAAAAAGGGGCAACTTTCCAATGCCCAAGAAGTATTAAATTCAACGTATAACAGAGCTTTCGATCAAAATAAAAACCGAATTGAGGTTTTGGAAGAAAATACAGAGTCTTTTGAAGGAGATCAAACTGTTACAGATCTTGCAGAAATCCTTCGATTGTATAAGACGATGCGTGCTTGTAATAATATTTTAAAAGAAGTGCCTCCTGCCTCTTTTGATGGAGCTAAAAAGAAAGATCCAGGATTTCACCCCGAAATTGAAGACTTTCGGAACCAAATTAAAGTGGCTAAAGAAAATTTAAACAAGGGGAAAGAAGATGCAGCAAAAATGCATTATGATGACGGTAGGGAGTTGGAAAGTAAGGGTGGAAAACTAAACTCCAGAATGGGCGCCAAGCATTACAGGTGGGCCAATGAATACTCCCCTAATTATAGAGACGCCAATGAGCGCTACGATGCCGTACGAAAACTAGGAACCACAAGAATGGGTTTAATGAAATTTGAGTCAAGTGGGAGCCAGTATGGTGATTTAGGAGCAATTATGAGCGATAAATTGCTGAATTATCTTTCTACCAAAGCTTCACAATTAGAATTTTTTGAAGTAATAGACAGAAACCAGCTTGATTTAGTTGTTAATGAGCAACAATTAGCATTATCTGGATTAATGGATGAGAGCACTACGGCTGATATTGGTGAGCTTAAAGGAGTAGATGTTCTGTTGGTAGGAAATGTGACTAAAAGTATTATTGATAGACAAAGATCTGGAGCAACTTCAGAAAGTTATTCTGAGAAAATAAAGGTCGGAACAGAAAAGTACTTAAACGATAAGGGCAAGGAAAAAACAAGGGATATATACAAAACAGTTTACGCAACGGCTAATGTTTATTCTAAACGAGCTGATGCCTCTGTAGGAGGTTCGTATAAAGTGTTGGATGTTAAAACCGGCCAAGTGTTAACTTCTGGTAGTACTACTGGTACTGATAATTGGTCTGTAAGATGGATAGGGAGTTTTAGCGGAGATGCTAGAGCTCTGCCAGGCTTACCACGTAAAGAGCCCAATTACCCAAGCTATGATGGCATGATAAACACCTCTACCAACAAAGCGGCATCTCAGGTATTTAATAAACTGTTAAGTTATGCAGAAGAAGTAGGTAAGTAAATAGTGCTAAGTTCTACATATTATGGCAAAAAAGAAATATACTATTATCACTAAAAATTAATACGTCATTCCTGCCTTCGCAGGAATGACGCTTCGTTGTCACATTTTTTCAAGTTGAGTATTTAAAAGATACTACTTATATAATTGCTGTAATAGGTAGAACTTAACTGTGTAGTATTAAACCCGGATTATGCAATAGAATTCGTAATGAGAAGACAAAATGCAATAAATCAGAAGTTTATATTCGAAAAGCATAGCACCGCTATGGTTAAGAGGATAAACTCAGTAAAACGACTGATTTGC
>JAKISE010000066.1 GCA_021648745.1 Cyclobacteriaceae bacterium | reverse complement strand
TGAAATTTCCCTAAACTTCCTCAAATTTATTTGAATTAACTCGTTAGTCCTACATAAATTTGAGTCGTTTATGAAATTTTCACTTAAAGCTGACAGTATTCCTTAGGTCGAACTCAGGTTTTTAAGAACAACATCAACGTCTGGTTTAGTCTCTTGCTTGAGTACCGATTGGCAGTCATTATAAATCATTCGTACCATTTCTTCCAGTTCGTAACGGATGATCTTTTCACGCTCTAAATCTTGGGTACAAGTAAATCGTTCTGTTTCAATTTTATCTAATTGGGCTTCAAGCTTGATTATTTTCTCATTTTCATTCATCTTGTGCTAAATTTAAAATTTCTACACTAGAAAAGAAATCTGTTTACTAATTAATGGAACTAGAGCCTAATAAAATTGCCGATCTGGCATCTCAGTATATCAACAGCACCGATAGGCATCTGTTTTTAACAGGCAAAGCAGGGACAGGCAAAACTACCTTTCTATCAGAAATTAGAAAGAATACCTATAAAAATACCGTGGTGGCAGCTCCAACAGGTATTGCTGCTATTAATGCAGGGGGAGTTACACTTCATTCACTATTTCATTTGCCATTTGGCTCATTTGTGCCTGCCAATGGAGTGCAGAATGCCAGTATAAACACACCACAATCGGTATTAGCTAAACTAAAAATGAATAGCTCTAAACGTAAATTATTACGTGAGTTAGAGCTACTTATTATCGATGAAGTAAGTATGCTTAGAGCTGATTTACTGGATTGTATAGATGTGGTATTACGAAGTATCAGAAGAAAACGAAATCTTCCGTTTGGGGGTGTTCAACTCCTGTTGATAGGCGATTTATACCAATTGCCACCTGTGGTTAAAAACCATGAATGGCAATTCCTATCTAGTTATTATGCCTCTATGTTTTTCTTCGACTCAGTAGCGTTAAAGCAAAGTCCTCCTGTGTACATTGAGTTAGAAAAAATCTATCGCCAGTCTGATCAGAAATTTATAGATGTACTCAATCGGCTTCGTAACAGTAAACTAACAACCAAGGATGCGGAGTTATTCAACAGTTTTTACAAACCTAATTTCGAACCTGACGATGCAGAAGGATATATTCACGTTACCACTCACAATCGCAAGGCCGACATTGTAAACAGTGATAAACTAGCCAAGCTAACTGCGAAACCACACAGTTTTGATGCAAGAATTCAAGGCGATTTTAATGAGAATATGTATCCTGCTTTAGAAAAGCTTGAGTTAAAAGAAGGTGCTCAAGTAATGTTTATAAAAAATGATTCGGGTGAAGAGAAACTTTTTTATAATGGTAAGATTGGTAAAGTGCTTACCATTGGTAAAGAAGAGCTAATTATTCAGTGTGGAGAAGGTGAGCTAATTGAACTTGAGCCTGCTATCTGGGAAAATATTCGTTACACCCTCGATAAAAATACAGGCGAAATTGATGAGAAATTGATAGGCAGCTTTACCCAATATCCCTTGCGACTGGCTTGGGCCATAACTGTGCATAAAAGTCAAGGCTTAACCTTTGATAAGGCCATTTTAGATTTATCCGATGTATTTGCCCCAGGTCAAATGTATGTGGCCTTGTCAAGGCTTCGTTCGTTGGATGGGCTGGTGCTTTCGAGCCCCATTAACCAATCGATATTTAAACAAGATACTGCCATTACCGATTTTGGGAAGAAAAAAACTTCATTCGAAGAGTTAAAGGGCTCAATTGCTGATGAAAGCAAACAATTTTTAATAGGCTACATAACAAAAGCGTTTAGCTTTGAGAATTTGGTGCAGGAGTTAATTTGGCATAAATCAAGCTTTACTAAAGGAGAAAACAGGTCAGCCAAGCAGCAATATCTGCAATGGACCTTGGAACTAATCGATAAAACTCAACCTTTGAAAGAAGTAGGTGATAAGTTTAACAGACAGATAGCTCATATCATTGGGTCAGGAGAAGTAGAATATCAAAAACTGCTCAACGAGCGTTTGCAAAAAGCCATTGGTTATTTTAAACCAATACTCGAAGAACTTTCAAAGTTGGTAGAGGAACATTTAGACTTACTAAGTGAACGTAAACGAATTAAGGGTTATATCACCGAGGTAAAAGAATTGGCTGCTCTATTTAGTCAGAAAAAGATTACCCTTCAAAAGGTGCAATTATTAGTTTCGGAAATGGCTGATGGTAGGGCGTTAACAAAGGAAAAATTACAGAGTTTGTATGATTCTGTTCCTAAAAAGCAAAAAGCCATTAAAAAGAAAAAGGATAAAACTCCAACAAAAGAAATTAGTTTTGTTAAGTACAAAGAGGGCAATACGGTAGAAGAAATTGCCAAAGAACGAGGTCTAGTGGTGGGCACCATTATCGGGCACCTAAGTGAATATATTGAAGTGGGCCAGTTAGATGCCGCAGACTTTATCGACTCGTACAAATTAAACACTATCGTTGATGTTGTTGCTAAGTTGGATAGTAGACAACCTGGTGAAATCAAGCATAAACTGGGCGATGAATATTCTTATACCGATGTAAAAATTGCTTTGGCGCATATTGCTTCAATGGAATAGTTTTTCCATTCCATTGAACGATGAATCTTCTACTAGCTGTATGGCTTTCTAATCTTATAAGATTCCTCCTTCCTCGGAATAAAATGGAATATTATAATGAATTGTATTTTTGCAGAAGTCAGCAGGTGAATTAAATAATAATGGGTAGATAATTGTCTTTCTGCGTAAGTTTTTGGATCGGATTCACCCACTGACCGAAATATAATCATAAAAATGAAAGTAGCCATTATAGGAGGAGGAGCGGCAGGTTTTTTTGCTGCCATTAGAGCAAAGGAAAATTATCCTGAGGCAGATGTCGTGATTATTGAGAAGTCGTCTAAACTACTTTCAAAAGTAAAAGTATCGGGTGGTGGTAGGTGTAATGTTACCAATGGATGTAAATCAATAAAACAGCTAGCCGAAGGCTACCCACGAGGGGGCAAGGCATTAAAAAAAGCCTTCGGCCGATTTAGTAATAGATCTACTATGGAGTGGTTTGAGAGCAGAGGTGTTCCTCTTTATGTTCAAGATGATAATCGAGCCTTTCCAACTACTAATGATTCACAGACCATTATTGATTGCTTGTTGAGAGAGGTAGATAAATTAGGCGTAAAAATAATTTTAAATAGAGGGGTGAAGGGAATTAGTTTGAAGGGTGATAGAATTAACCTTTCATTTAAAGAGGAAACTAAACCAGAGAGTTTTGATAAAGTAATTATAGCTTCTGGGGGATCTTCCGAGCAAAAGAGTTTTGACTGGTTAGAGAACTTGGGGCATAAAATTGAAGCGCCTGTATCTTCATTATTTACATTTAATATGCCCAAAGAACCTATTAAAAAATTAATGGGCTTAGTGGTTAATAACGCTTTGGTTACAATTCAAGGAACTAAACTTAAATCTGTTGGACCCTTATTAATTACGCATTGGGGAATGAGTGGGCCTGGAGTGTTAAAGCTTTCAGCTTTTGGAGCACGACTACTTGCCGATAAAAACTATAATTTTAAAGTGCAAGTTAATTGGGTAAACCAACCCAATTTTGAAGAGGCTCAGAGTTTTTTGTCTAAAATGGTTAATACCAGCCCCCAAAAGCAATTATCCAACCTTAGGCCTTATGATTTACCCGATAGACTTTGGCAATTTTTATTGGGTAAGGCAGAACTTTCTAAATCGAAAGTATGGGGAGACTTAGGTAAAAAGGGACTTAATAAACTAATAAATATATTAACTAACGATGTATATACCATTCAAGGAAAAACAACTTTTAAGGAAGAATTTGTTACTTGTGGAGGGCTTAGTTTAGAAAGTATAGATATGAAGACAATGCAAAGTAAAGTATGTAAAAACATCTATTTTGCAGGTGAGGTTATGGATATTGATGGGATTACTGGAGGATATAATTTTCAAGCGGCTTGGACAACTGGTTATATAGCAGGTGAATTACGTTGAAAAATTGTACTTTTGTAACTTGAAAGTAATAACCTATACTAATTCGCTATTTTTAGGGGCAAGAAGCGAGTATAGTGAGAGCATAATTAACATTAGATAAGTAGTATGGCGAAGTCGCAAGAGACATTTAATAAAAAGGAAAAAGAAAAGAAAAGATTAAAGAAGCGTCAAGATAAGGCTGCGAAGGCGGAAGAACGCAGAGCAAATTCTGAAGGTGGTAGCTTAGACAATATGATGGCTTATTTAGATGAATTTGGAAATATTGTTGATACGCCACCAGACCCTACTGTTAAGAAAAAAATAATTAAGGCAAGTAGCATTGAAATTGGTGTGCCTCGTAGAATTGATGAGCCTGTAGAAAAAGTTAAAAAGGGTAGAGTTGAGTTTTTTAACGACCAAAAAGGATTTGGGTTTATTAAAGAATTGGATACTCAAGAAAAATATTTTGTTCACGTTCACGGTCTAATAGATGAAATTAGAGAAGGTGATAAAGTTTCTTTCGAATTGGAGCAAGGAATGAAAGGAATGAATTGTGTGCAAGTGAAGAAAGTGTAATCTTTTAGACTTTACACAAAAAAGCCTCTACTAACTCATCGAGTTGGTAGGGGCTTTTTCTTGTGCTACATTATGCCTTTTGGGTTTGCATTCTGAGGTATGAACCTGAGTTCGACCTAAGGAATGCTATCAGCTTTAAGCGAAAGTTTCATAACCAACACTAATTTTTGTCGGACTAACGGGTTAATCCAAAGAAATTAGAGGCGGTTTAGGGAAGTTTCGCTAAAGCCCAAAGGGAAAATTTCTAGTAGGCAATCTTTTGGAGGTAAAAATCTAGAAATAATCAACTATTTCTTCACTTTTTATCTCCAAAATCTCACCCACTATCTTATTTTCTGATAGCATTCCTTAGGTCGAACTCAGGTTAGTAAGTATGGCTACAAAAGTCACTCAGCCGAGTGGCTTTTTTATTTTGCCTGGTTACTTTATTAAGACTTGCTTTAATTAACATCTTAGTATTTGATAAAATTAATTAAATGAAAATATTAAAAGTTATTTCGGTTGGCTTGCTAGCCGGTTTTATTTCGTGTACATCTAATAAGATAGATGAACCTGTTCCTGTTGATTGTTCTATTTCAACACTTGACTTTACAGCTACCACTACTGATGCAGATTGTGGCCAAAACAATGGAAAAATTGTTATTTTCGCTTCGGGAGGCGAACCTCCTTATACCTATGCAATTGATGACCCTACAATGCAAACAGAAAGCACAATTGATAATCTGGAGGCTGGTAATTATATCATAATAATAACTGATAATGTAAAATGTTCAGTTTCTAAGTCTATTTCGGTTGCATCTAAAGGAGGGTTTCAGGCAACTGCATCATTAACACCTTCAGGCTGCAAAACAACTAATGGAGCTATTACAGTTCAACCTGTAAACGGTCAATCTCCCTATAGCTATTCATTAGGAATCATAACTCAATTAAGCCCTACATTTACAAACTTATCGGCCGGAGAGCATGAAGTAGTGGTGATCGATGATACTGGTTGCGAATTCTCTCTAATAGAAACTATTTTAACAGGTGTATCTTATTCTTCAACCATAAGACCACTTATTAATACTAATTGTGCTATATCTGGTTGCCATAATGGCTCCCAATCTCCCGATTTTAGAACCTATGATGGGGTTAAGGCAAACACACCTAGAATTAGGGAATTTACGCAAAGTGGATTTATGCCACGAAATGGTTCTTTGACCGAAGCTGAGAAAAATGCAATTGCCTGTTGGGTTGATGATGGTGCCTTAAACAATTAATTGTTCCGAATGAAAAAGGTATTGGTTTTCTTAATGATAGGTGTCAGCCAATGGTCGTTTGCGCAGAAACTGATATCTATAAAAAGTGAAACTTCTTTTTTTTCAAATGCAGTATTGGAAGACATTTCTGCCATTTCTAACAAAGGAAAAAGTGTAGTGGATCTTTCCAATGGCGATATCGCCTTTTCAATACCTATCAAGTCGTTCGAATTTGATAAAGCTTTAATGCAAGAACATTTTAATGAAAAATATATGGAATCTGAGAAGTTTCCTAAGGCAACATTTACAGGGCAGATTGAAAGTTGGGAGAATAAAAGAAGTAACGAAAAAGCAACTACAACAGGTGTTATTATTATTCATGGTGTATCTAAAGAATTGAAAGTATCAGGCCTTGTTGAATTTAGGGATAATAAACTCTTTATTTTGGCTAAGTTTAAGGTTAGACTCGAAGATTTTGGTATAAAGGTTCCATCCATTATGTTTCAAAAAATTGCTGAGGTTTTAGAAGTTACCATTCATTATGAATATCAAATCGATGAAAAATAATTTTAATCTACCGCCTTTACGATCCCGATTTATCTGGAGAAGCAATCTGTTTTTATTTATTTTTTTTTGCTCAATCCCATCTTTTGCACAAAATGATTTATTAGAAATGCTGGATGAGGATGAGGATGAGGATACTGAGTATGCTGTGGCAGCATTTAAAGGAACTCATATTATTAATGGGCATTCGACTAAAACCAAAAGTAAGGGGGAATTAGATTTCTTAATCTACCATAGGTTCGGCCCTATAAATGGGGGTATTCAAGAATTTTTTGGATTAGATCAAGCTAACATGAGGCTTGGATTTGAGTATGGGATCACCGATGAAGTTGATGTAGGAATTGGGCGAAGCAGTTTTGAAAAAACCTATGATATTTTCTTAAAATGGAAACTTCTCAAGCAGAAATCTGGTGTAGAAAATTCGCCAGTAAGTATTACATTTCTAACCAGCATTGCGCTACCCACAAATGATATAGCACCCGACCTTTCAACGGCTCAACGACTTGGATATGTTAACCAATTGATGTTTTCTCGAAAATTCAATTCAAAGCTAACTATTCAATTAATGCCAGGCTTGGTTTATTTAAATACTGTACCTCAGGCATCAGATAATAGTAGCATTCTTTATGTAGGAGGGGCCTATAGATATAAATTAACTAAAGGAGTGGCACTTACTGGGGAGTATTATTACCGATTTAACCCAATTGCATCTATTGAAACCTACGATGTTGTTGGTTTTGGTGTAGACCTTGAAACGGGAGGGCACGTATTTCAATTACATATATCAAATTCAAGAACTACCTTCGAAAAAGGATTTATAACCGATACAGTTGATGATTTTTGGGATGGAGATATCCGCTTTGGATTCAATATTTCGCGAACTTTTCAGCTTGGTAAGAAAAGGAAATTGAGGGAAGAGACTCCCTAGCCTTCGAACCCTATTTTAGCATGGCTGCCATCGCAGTAAGGCTTATTACTAGAAGCTCCGCACCTGCAAAAAGCTGTTTTGTTAGTTTTTGTTTCTGAGTTGCCATCCGAACCTAATACCCTAATGTTTCCGGAAACCACGATTGGTCCATTAGGCATTATGTTAATTTCGGTGTTAGTTTTTGTGGTTGTGCTAGTTTCAGCCTTCATATAATAACTTAAGGCGCCTGAAGGGCATTTACCTATTTGGTCTTTGAGTTGTTCAGTTGTGGCATTCTCAATTGTTATCCATGGTTTTCCATATGGGTTATACACTTCAGGTAAGCAATTTATGCACACCTCAGAGTGTGAACATATTTCTGGTTCCCAAACAATGGTTAATTCTTTATTCGAATATTCTTTGGTCTTTTTGGCTGTCATATCCTGCTAAGTTACATTTTTTTTAACCCGAATTATGCGATAGGGTTCGTGATGAGGCTTTAAGTCACAATAAATCAGGCAGTTTGGATTCGAAAGCATAGCACCGCTATGGTGAGAACACAAACAAAGCAAAGCGACTGATTTGAAGTGAGTTAAAGGCCTAATAGAAATTCTATTGCATATTTCGGGTTAAACTCTAGGAGGTAGCGAAACTTGCTTTTCATTGCTCTGAACCTGAGTTCGGGCTTAGGTGTTTATATTTTACCCAATAAAATTGAAAAAGCATACAAAAAATTTAATATAGGGTAAAATATAACCCTGCAAAAGAATAATTGAGCAAAAAAAACAAATAGGCGGCTAAAAAATGCACTAATAATAAAATATTGTATACTTTAGCAACTCGATAGGGTAAAAAAATACCTTCGACCGTATTTATTTAACAGTATTTCTAAAAAATGGATCGAAATTTCACCCTGATAATTAAAAAACAGCTTCTTGCAAAATTTAATTTAACAAAAAGGGCTTATACATTAACCTAATTAATAACAATTACTATTATGACAGAAAACTTAGTAAACATGGCTGAAGATGTGGTTTCTTTAGTTCAGCAACCAGAGGTTACAGCAACCATTGCAGATGTGACAGCGTCTAGTGCACAGGCACTTTTTACGGCCAATAATGTTTGGATGATGCTTGCCACTGCTCTTGTTTTTATTATGCATTTAGGCTTTGCTGGGGTAGAGGCCGGTTTTGGTCAATCTAAAAACACCGTTAACATCTTATTTAAAAATACAATTACACCAATTATTGGCTTGCTTACCTATTGTTTCGTTGGGTTTAACTTAATGTACCCGGGTGACTTTAATTTTATTGAAGGGTTTTTGGGCTTTTCTGGCTTCGGTATTGGATACGACCCTATTATGAGTGGAGCCTCTATTAATTATGCAGGCGGAGGGTATACTTATTGGACAGACTTTTTGTTTCAAGCCATGTTTGCGGCAACTGCAGCTACCATTGTTTCAGGGGCTATTGCTGAACGTGTAAAAATATCAGGCTATATGATTTTTACCCTCATTTATGTAGGGTTAGTTTACCCATTTTTAGGTAGCTGGAAGTGGGGCGGAGGCTGGTTAGACACCCTCGGATTTTATGACTTTGCTGGCTCCACGCTGGTTCACTCTGTAGGGGGCTGGGGAGCACTTGCAGGTATTATTGTAATCGGCCCTCGGTTAGGTAAATATGTAAATGGTAAAGTGATCGATAAACCTGGTGCATCTATTCCATTGGCCGTAATTGGTGTGTTTTTACTTTGGTTAGGTTGGTTTGGGTTTAATGGTGGCTCTGTGCTATCTGGTGACCCAGATGCTGTTTCTTATGTACTAGTTACCACAAGCTTGGCTGCTTGTACAGGAGGATTGCTAGGTTTCTTCACAGCCTACCTAGTATTTAAAAGAATGGACTTTGGTATGGTACTAAATGGAATACTAGCCGGGCTAGTTGGTATAACTGCCGGTGCAGATGTAGTTTCTATTAATGCAGCCTTACTTATTGGGGCAGTGGCAGGTGTGTTGGTAGTGTTTTCGGCAATATTATTAGATAAACTCCACTTAGACGATGTTGTAGGTGCTGTATCTGTTCATTTAACTGGTGGTATCTGGGGAACCCTTGCAGTTGGTCTATTTTCAATCAATCCTGAGCACACTTTACTAAATCAATTTTATGGCGTATTGGCTTATGGAGCTGTTTCTTTTCCAGTAGCATTTATTATCTTTTTTGCACTAAAAAAGACGATTGGTATTAGGGTATCTGAGCAACACGAGGCTGAAGGATTGGATAGCCACGAGCATGGAATTAGAGGCTATACTATAATTTACGATGATTAAACAAAAAATGCCTGCTTCACATGTCGGCAAACATGTAGAAGCAGGGCTTAATTCACAAATCTGAAAAAATCAAACTTATGAAGCACAAAACAAATGTAATCAAGAACAAGTGTTTATTAATTGTTGCAGCAACAATTTTTGCACTGCCGCTAACCTTATTAGCGCAAAATGAAAAAGAAACTAGTCCATTGGAAATTACTGGTTCTGCGGATGTATATTATACCTATGATTTTTCTGGTAAGGATAATATCCCTACGTCCTTTGCAGATAATCGAAATTCACTCTCTATAGGTATGTTAGATGTAGTCTTAGCAAAATCGTTTAAGAACGTGAGTTTTATGGCCGAATTTTCTTTTGGTCCTCGAAGTTTTAAATCGATTCCGGTTTTTGATCCAGATGGTGATGGAGAGGGTCCTATGGTAGGAATTCAAAATTTGTATATATCGTATAACTTTACAGAAAAACTCTCTTTAACAGCCGGTTACATGGGAACTTTTGTAGGCTATGAGGTAATTTCACCAGCCGGTAATTTTAATTACTCAACCTCATATTTATTCACAAACGGCCCATTTCAAAATGCAGGTATTAAGGCAGATTACTCATTTTCTGATCGATTTGCAGTGATGATTGGCTTGTTTAATGATTGGAATATTTACACCGATACCGATGGGATGAGTGATGTTGGAGCACAAATATTTGCTTCGCCAACTAAAGGTTGGGATGTGTATCTAAATTTCGTAATGGGTCCAAATTCTGGAACTATCCTTGATTTAACTACGGGTTATCAAATGACAGATGCCTTTTACCTTGGGCTTAATGCAGCTGATTACACTTATGCAAATAGCATTGAAGGTGGCTATAATGGAATAGCTTTATATCCTCAGTATGCACTTAGCGATGCTTTTTCGGTAGGGCTAAGGTCAGAATACTTTACAATAAAGGAAGGGAAGAACGAATCGGGTGTAATAACTCAGGCCTCTGGCGATGTGTTTTCAACCACAATTACTGCAAATTTTAAAGTGGGAGGCTTTACGTTTATACCAGAGATAAGGCTTGACTCTTCAAGTGATCTCGGCTTTATGAATAAAGATAATAATTCAGCTACAAATGCATCACAAGTAACTTTTGCCGCAGTGTATGCTTTTTAAAAATATTTTCAACTCACACTTTACTCAATAGGTAGAATTTTACTTGGTTAAGGGGTATTCAAGGGCAAACGAGCCATTTGGATGCCCCATTTTTTACTTAGCAATCAATTCATCCATCATTTTAGCAAATGATTTAGAATCATAACTAGCCATCCCAATTTTTTTATATGTGATATACCCCTCCTTATTAATTACATAGGTTGTAGGAATTCCTCTTGACTCATATACTTTTGGGATTTGAGTCTCATTTGGGAAATAAATCGGCATATCGAATCCTTTTTTGATTACAAATTTCTCTGCCTTCAAGGGGTCCCTATCAAAAGAAACCATAGCGAATACCACGTCTGGATTGTCTTTATAATTATTGTATAGCTTTTGAATACTCGGCATTTCTGCTATGCAAGGAGCACACCAAGTTGCCCACATATTAATAAAAATTACTTTTCCTCTTAGCGTTTCAAAATCTAAAGTACTGCCATCCATACCTGTGAGCGTAAAATCATAGGCAGCTTTTTCCTTATCGTCAATAGGGGCGGTATTTGGGTTTGCAATGCCTGTAGCCAATACAGCTCTTTGAGCAAAAGCTGCTACTTCGGTATGTAATCCTGTAAAATATAGGGTGAGGAGGATGATTGCAAAAATGCCCCATTCCTTCACTTCTTTCTTTATTCTTGAACTAGACATAATCTTTTTATTTCAATTCTTACAAAAATAACGCCAGTTGGTGTAAAAAGTTCCCGAAGGATTAAAAAATCTAAATTTAGGGCCTACTTCTTTTGGCTTTAGAATTGGAATCATAGATTTGCCAACCATTATATAATTTATGAACGAGACCTATAATTCACTTATTGCAGCTGAACTTTCAGTGCAAAAATCACAAATTGAATCAACTGTAGAGTTGCTAGATGGAGGAGCAACTGTACCTTTTATTTCACGGTACAGAAAAGAGGCTACTAATGGCTTAGATGAAGTCCAAATTGCTGCTATTAGAGATAGAATAGAGCAACTTCGTGATCTAGATAAGCGAAGAGATGCTATTTTAAAGTCGATAGAGGAGCAAGGGAAACTAACTGATGAACTTAAGAATAAGATATTGGCTGTAAAATTAATGTCGGAGCTGGAGGACATCTATCTGCCCTATAAACCAAAGCGTAAAACACGAGCAACCATAGCACGTGCCAAAGGGTTAGAACCTTTAGCCCTAAAGATAGTAGATCAAAACCTTGGAGATGTTGAAGATTGGGCGTTGACCTATATTAATCATGATATTGGAGTGGCTTCCATTGAAGAAGCTTTGCAAGGAGCCCGGGATATAATAGCAGAAATAATAAATGAAGATGCTGATGTGCGAAAAAGGCTCCGAGACTTGTTTCTCAAAAAAGGAACCGTTGTTTCTAAGGTGTTTTCGGGCAAAGAGGAAGCTGCCGCTAAATACAGAGATTATTTCGAATGGACCGAGTCACTTGCTAAAGTACCATCGCATAGATTGCTTGCCATGCGTAGGGGAGAAGCGGAAGGTTTTTTAAGGTTAGATATTAAACCTGATGAAGAAGATGCGCTAGAAATAATTAACCAGTTGCATTTAAAAGGTAATACCCAAAGTAGCTTGCAAGTGGCAATTGCCATTAAAGATGCTTACAAAAGGTTGCTCAAGCCTTCTATGGAAACAGAGGCAAGAGTGAATTCGAAATTGTCAGCTGATGAAAAGGCAATTCAAGTATTTGCAGAAAATTTGCATCAATTATTGCTTTCAGCCCCACTTGGTCAGAAACCTGTACTGGCCATAGATCCTGGTTTTAGGTCGGGCTGCAAAGTAGTGTGTTTAGATGCTCAAGGTCAATTAGTAGATAATGATACGATTTATCCCAATGCACCTCAAATGCAAACGCGAGGGGCAGGTGAAATTATTAGAACTTATTGCCAAAAACATAGCATAGAAGCCATTGCTATTGGCAACGGAACGGCAAGCCGTGAAACGGAAACATTCGTAAATAATATAGGACTTCCTTCCTCCATTTTGGTAGTAATGGTAAGCGAAAGTGGAGCTTCAATTTATTCAGCCTCTGAAGTGGCTCGTAAGGAATTTCCTGATAAAGACGTGACAGTTAGGGGCTCAGTTTCTATTGGCCGAAGATTAATGGATCCTTTGGCAGAGCTAGTAAAACTTGATCCGAAATCCATTGGGGTAGGGCAATATCAACACGATGTAGACCAAATTTTGCTAAAAAAAGGATTGGATGACGTTGTAATGAGTTGTGTGAACTCCGTAGGTGTTGAACTTAACACGGCAAGTAGTGAACTCCTTTCGTTTGTGTCTGGGGTGGGTCCTCAATTAGCCACAAATATTGTAAATTATAGAAATGAACATGGAGCATTTACTTCACGAGGCACCTTAAAAAAGGTGGATCGCTTTGGAGGTAAGGCCTATGAGCAAGCAGCAGGATTTTTAAGAGTAAGGGAGTCTAATAACCCCCTTGACCGAAGTGCTGTTCACCCGGAAGTGTACCCCATAGTTAAAAAAATGGCATCTGATTCGGGCTGTACGGTGGAAGAGTTGATGGAGGACAAACGTAAATTACAGGCAATTAAGTTAGAGAGTTATAAAACGAAAACTATTGGCCTGCCAACTTTAAGAGACATTATATCTGAATTAAGCAAGCCCGGGTTAGATCCTAGAGAGAAATTCGAAACTTTTTCATTTGCAGAGGGAGTTGAGTCCATGTCTGATTTAAAATTAGGGATGACCTTACCAGGAATCGTAACCAATATTACCAATTTTGGTGCATTTGTTGATATTGGCGTTCATCAAGATGGATTGGTTCATGTGAGTCATCTTTCTGACAAGTTTGTGAGCAACCCGGCTGAGGAGGTGAGTGTACAGCAAAAAGTACAAGTAACCGTAGTAGAAGTTGATATTGATAGAAAGCGAATTGCTCTTTCGATGAAAGCTGATCCTTTTAAAAAACGAGATAACCCACCGAAAAAGAAAATTCAAGCTAAACAGGTAATAGAGATCGAAGGTAATATGCAACAAAAGCTTGCGATGCTAAAGGGTAAATTTGGGAAATAATATTTAATACTTGATTTGTGCCAATAAAATAAATGGTAATTTTAGATTTCTATGAAACTGCTGACTTTATTTATTCTTATTTTATGCTCAACGCTAAGCGTTAAAGCTCAAAAAATCAAGTACAAAGATTTGTATGTACTGTTAAGGGCAAAAAACTATAAAGATGGAGCTGGTTTTCTAGCTAAGTTTTTGAGCGCTAACCCTGAACACCCTAATGCAAATTACCAAATGGGTTTAATGCTTGAGTTTAAACTCAAGAGCTTAGATTTATTAAAAGAATCGGAAGCAATAATTAAACGAGCAGACTCCGCTATTTTTTATTTTGATAAGGCCTATTCTTTTATAAATGCAAAGGACGTTAAAAAGCATGACGATGATTATTATGAGCTTTTTAAGAGAAGAAATTTACGCACCGGTAAATTTGAAGTTATTCTGAGTGATGTGCAGCTTGACATCGAGAATCGTAAGAATATTCTGAATACAAATAAAGAGGATATAAAAGTTATTAAAATGGCTTTCAACGGCTCTGTAAGTTTGTATGATAGTGTTTCGACAAGTTTTCAGATATTAAAAACAACCTATAAGGATATCTTAACTCTTTCTTTGGGCGCAACTGATGTTGAAGTTCACCAAATTGAGCAGATTATTGTAAACTATGATTCTTCTCTTATAAAATTTAAGCAATATAAAAAGCTAAAAAAGCAGTTTAGTGCATCTTCAGATGAAACAATTATTAACATCAAACCCCTAGCTGGATTTGAGGAAAGTGGCTTAGAAAAACCTGATTTCTATTCAAGAAAAGTTAGTTTTTCCGATTTCTCAACTTGGGGAAAAAACCTGTTAGAACAGATTAATGTTCATCATCTGCTGTTAGTCAATCTTGTGTTGTTTGATGAGTCTTTAGAGGCTTTAAATCGGCAAATATTTAAAGACTCAGTCGATTTGAGTAGCAATGCTTTTAAGAAAATTACAGACCCTGCTCTTAAAAATTTTAGAGAAGTTGATTCAGAATCTGTTCTGTATCAATTATTGAATTACAAAATTGGGCAACTCAATTTGAACTCTACTTTAATGACTTGGTATAAGTCCTATGCTGATACGCTAGATATTGGACTCCAACTAAATTTCACTAGTAATTTAAAAAATGAATTAGAGAGTATAAAAAAGTTACATTCGTTTTTAGGTTCAACAACTGATGAGCAATTTATGCTGAGGTATCGATTTTTTGTAGAATCGCGTTATAATTCTTTAGAAGAATTTAATTCTTTTTTAGAAGCACAACCTGATAGAATAAGAAGCCAGGAGGAAATAATAACTCAGTTAGCAAAATTGGTGAGCGAAAGAGATAAGTGGACATATACTGATGTGGATAGTATCCCTCTTTCTATTACGGCTGATTCATTAATTAGATTTAACACTTTTTATATTGATAGCTTGGAAAATAGGGAGTTAAATATAGTAGGGTTATCAACTTTGGACTCTAGAAGCCACTTGTATTTTGCAAAAGTGCCTTCCTCCAGGCAACTTGATAGTTTATATAAGGTAGAGACAAGTTTAACTGTGCAGAATCTTGTTGAAAAATCATTTATTGTTGAAGTAACACCAACTCAAATTAGGAGCAGTGTTTTTTTAATTGGCGATAGTGCTGACAAGAAGTATATGCTTATCCATTATTTAGAAACTGGAGGTGTTTTATGGAGCAGCACAATTGACCTTGAAAATTTATTAAGCCCCGAATTAAGCTATTCGGATATGCAAATATTAATTTCTCAAGGAGATATTGTCTTAAAGTTTAAAGTAGAGGATGGTACTGCCATCGAATAATCAATTTCTTTTGGTTTGTTAAAGACATTAATCCGTCTAATTTTGAATAAAAAATAGCTATTATGCTAAAACAATGCTTGGTAAGTGGTGTGTTTGTTTTGTTAATTTTTACGGCTAATGCTCAAAATAGTGGATACGATAAAATATTTGATTATAAAGACGGAGTTGCTAAGGTAAAACTAGGAGATTATTTTGGGTTAATTGATAGTAATGGAAATGAGTTGCTTCCTCCTGCATATGATGTTATTCAAGGCTTCAATGATTTTAGAGCAAAAATTTCGAAAGATAAATTGTGGGGAATCGTTGATAACAAAGGAAATATTTTAGTGCCTGTTATTTATGAAAATATTACTTCTTTTAAGAATGATGTTGCCAAGATTACAAAAAATGGTTTACTAGGGTTTGTTGACATAAATGGCAAAATAGTAACCCAACCTGCGTATACAAAAATGTTTAATGTTACCAACGGAGGTACTAAGGTAGCAAAAGGTGAACTTTGGGGAATGCTTAATAAGCAAGGAAAGCTAGTTGTGCCTGTTAAATATTCCAGTATTGGCACTTTTCAGAATGGAGTTGCCAAAGTAGTTGAGAATGATAAGGTAGGGTTAATTGATATAAGTGGTGAGATTTTGGTAACTAGCGATTATGATAAAATTATAAGGCTAGGACATGGGGGCGCTAAAATGGAATTAGATAGTAAATGGGGGCTTCTAAATGGAGATTATCAAGTAGTACTACCTCCACAATATGAGGAGATTGGAACATTTCAAAATGAAAAAGCCAAGGTTACTAAAAATGGAAAATTAGGCATCATAAATGCCGATGGAAGTATTTTAACTCCAGTAAAATACGATGAAATTGTAAAAATAAACCATGGTTATAAGGTAGCAATAGATGGTAAATGGGGCTTGATTAGTAAATCTGGTGTTCAGGTGCTTTCAGAGGCACAGTATGATAAAATTTCCATTTTTGAAGGAGAAAGATCTAAGGTTACGAAGGATGGATTAATAGGATTTATAGATGTTAATGGGCAGGTGATGATACCAGTAAAGTATGAAAAAATTGTGAAGTTAAAAAATGGAGGTTCTAAAGTTGAACTTAATGGGCTTTGGGGAATTTTAGACCCTCAAGGCAACGAAGTTATTGCCCCTAAATATGAAAAAATTAAGCCCTTCAAAGATGGGCAAGCTAAAGTATATGCCGATGGTAAGTGGGGTACTATTACAATGGGTGGTGAAATTATAGTTGGCACAGACTAGCCCTGTTTAAATGCCTTTAAAGAGCAAATAGTTAAACTTTTTCGGCTGATTTATGAGTTTGTTGATGGTATTTATTGCCAGTAATGCCGACTGAAGCTAAAATAAATATTAACGGTAGAATAGGTAGAAGAAATCGCCCATCCCAATTTTCACTAGTCAAACTCACTGTAATTACTTGCAACCCAAGAAAGGTACTAATATAAAGTTTGAGCCCTTTTACTTTTATCAGATTATAGCCCCTAATTGCAAATAAGTAAAGAGGGTATAGAAAGCCGATAATAAAAAGATTATGGGGAACGGAGTAATAGGGCTTTATATGAGCGATATATAGAAGCCCCTTTAGCATAGTAATCTTAAGTAAGTAAACTGGATTTTTAATAATTACATGTAGAAGTTTAACAAGGGGCTGGTAATTATTGTTTGGTACTATGAAATCATTTGGCTTATCTATAATTAGAGGAATATTTGGGTATATAATTTCCGCTTTACTGTAACTTGTAATAAATAAATCTATAAAATTAGATAGTATATAATTCAGAAAAAAAGCACCGACTAAAATTGACAAACCCCATATCAGAGGCCTTAATTGTGATTTAATAATTATTTTTTGTGCAAGTACATAAGTTTGATAAGCAACAGCAGCTATTAAAAAACCTATTCCTGCAGGTCGTATAAAGAAAGTAACGTTGCGAGGAAAGCTGTTATGTTATTTTTACTTAAATGTTGTGTTAATTTATAAATGCAGATTAGAGCAGCTAGAGCAGTGACGAGATGAATAAGTAATACATACTCTGTTAAGCCCTAATACGATAGGAATTGCTATGAGCGCACTGTATGCAACATAATAAACTTCCCTTCCGCTAGGAAAAACTCCTTGTGTTAACTTGATCGCATTTCCAATATAGAGTTCTGAATCGACCGAGCTGCGCATTTCAAAAAGAAAGTAAGCAACAATTTGTAGTATTGCCCAAAGTATAATGAGAATTGAAATCCCGAATCTCTCGCTTTGTAAGTGCCCATGATAATACTCAAAATCGTATGCATTTCTCATGGATTTATTGCTGCTATTACTAACTTGTAATATGTCAATTTTACGACAATCTACATATTTATTTAGAGCCTTCCTGCTGTTTTAAGAGCATGTCTATCACATCAGGAACATCAAGTGTATCTATTTTTTTTAGCACTATTTTCTTATCCTTATCTAGTATATAAACTGTTGGAGTAGTGCGTATATCATAAAAATACCTCACATTGGTTTTACTTTCAAGGTCAGCTAGATTTATCCATCCTAAATCATCATTAATAATAAAGTCTTTCCATTTTTTTTCGTTAGTACCTGTACATATACCCAATATTTCTACCCCTTTGGCCACTAGTTCTGGGTAAGCTTCATACAGTATTGGGGTGCTTTTTTTACAGTGCCCGCAGTCAGGGTCGTAAAAGTACAAAACAGTAAATTTTGCTTCTATATCTCTAAGGTTAATTTCGTTACCAAGCGTATCCCACAAAACGAGTTGGGGTGCGTTATTCCCTAAAAAATTAGGTTTTATCATAGCTACCCTCTTTTTTAGCTTGTCTAAGGTCTCTTTATTAGTCCAATCATCTGCTTGTCCGGTTAAATAATAGTTTTCGATGATGTGAACTGGACGGGCGTGGACCCGTCCACGACCAGCGCGAAGG
>JAKISE010000003.1 GCA_021648745.1 Cyclobacteriaceae bacterium | reverse complement strand
CAAATCAGTCGTTTTACTAAGTTTATCCTCTTAACCATAGCGGTGCTATGCTTTTCGAATATAAACTTCTGATTTATTGCATTTTGTCTTCTCATTACGAATTCTATTGCATAATCCGGGTTAAAAAGCTCACCTACTATTTTATTTTCTGGCAGCTATTCCTTATCCCGAACTCAGTTTGATAGGTTAATAGCAAATATGCTGCATTTATGCATTACATATTTAGTGCAACTATATTTTTTCTGCATCACACAATACTAAACGATATCTCGCCCTATATTAATTTTAGAATGGATTGTTAGCGGATGGTTTGATACTTAAATCAGTTACAATACGAATACTTCATATAAATGTTTATTTTAGTATTTTAACTCTATGTATTGAAATGCGTATCAACATATTTTTTAAGCTAATTCAACTAGTCTTGTTAGGTGCAATCTTACCACTACAGGGGTTAGCGCAAGATACTACAGCTTTAAAGCTAAAGGCCTCTTTAGATACTGTTTCAAACAATATTAGAAAGATAGACATTTGGATTGAATTGGCAGATGTTATTGCAGACAGATCGGTTGAAGGAGCTAGCTTGTACTTAGACAGTGCAAATCAATTGGCTATTGCAGAAGATTATACTTCTGGGATTGCTAGTGCTAACAAAGTGAGGGGCTCACTATTTATTTTAGAGGGTAAATATTCTTTAGCCTTAGAAAAATTAGGCGAAGCTCAATCCATGTTCCGAGCGTTACAAGACAGCTCAAAATTGGCTAAAACCTTTTTACTACTTGGCAACATTTATTCCGCTTCAAATAACTTTAAGGAGGCCCTTAGGTATTACAGAAATGCAGGAAAATTGTTTAAAGAATTAAATGATTACAAATCTCAAGCTGCTATAAATAATAATATTGGAGGTGTTTATTGGCACTTAGGTAAGTTAGATAGCGCATCGCTGTTTTTTAATAAATCCTTGCTAACATATTTAGAGTTTGGTGATCAGGAAAATTTAGCCACTAATTATACTAATATCGGAATAATTTATGCAGAACGAAATGAATATGAGAAAGCAATTGATTATTACGAAAGAAGTAATGATGTTTTCATTAAGCTAGACCGTACTTATGCTCAATCGATAAATTATTTAAATATTAGCGATGCCTATATTCAAATGGGTGAGTATGGGAAGGCAGAAGAATTTATCAAAATGTCAATAGAAATAGCGGAGAAGGAGGGCTATAAATCTCTATTAGTAGATGAATATTTTACAGTTGGTGAAATTAGGGAGGCGCAAAAAAAATATAAAATGGCCTTAGATTGGTATAAAAAGTCTGAAGCTTTAGAAGATTCTCTTTTAAATTCGGATACCAATTCAGCACTTATAGATTTACAAACGAAACAACTGGAAGAAATTCAAAAAGGAGAAATTGAGAAAATTAAGTTAATTAACGAAGGACATTTAAATTCTGAAAAGTTAAAGAACACTTTACTCTTAGTGGTATCAGCTTTTATTTTGGTGCTTTTACTGGTAGCCACCACTTACTTTTATAAACGAGCCAAGGTTGCTAGACAAATTAATGAACAAAATTTACAAATTTTAAATCAAAAGTCTAAAATTTACCAACAGGCAAAATCTATTGCAGATAAAAATGAAGCGCTCCTTGAAAAAAATGCTAAGCTTGAAGAGCTGAATGAAGAGAAAAATTACATAATGAATGTGGTGGCACACGATTTAAAAAGTCCGTTAAACCAAATTCAAGGCCTTGTGGAAGTAATCCGTTTAGAAAAAGGGTCATTAACTTCTAACCAATTAGAGTGCCTTACTAATATTTCAACTTCTTCAGAAAGGCTTAGTAAGATGATAAATCGAATTTTGAACACTAGGGCTATTGATTCTGAAAGTATAGATTATCAGGCTATTAGTGTTAATTTAGTTCCTATCCTTCATCAGGTTCTAAACAATTTTCAGCCATTGGCAGACCAAAAGGGTATAAATATTACTATGAATGATATTAGTAATTTCCCTCTGGTAAAGGGAGATAAGCACCATATCCTACAAGTAATTGAAAATATTATATCTAACGCTATTAAGTTTTCACCTACTAATAAAAAGATAGAAATAAACGTTAAAATAAAAGACAGAAGAGCTGTGTTAGCCGTTAAAGATCAAGGGCCTGGTTTAACTGCAGAAGATCATAAAAATCTATTTATTGAGTATGCCAACCTTAGTGCACAGCCAACTGGAGATGAAACATCTACGGGATTGGGCTTATCAATTGTAAAAAAGTATGTTGACCTTATGAAAGGAGAAATTTGGTGCGATAGTACTTCGGGGCAGGGCGCTACTTTTTACCTTGCTTTTAATTTGGCATAACGGTATTTTCTTATTTCATATAAAATCATGCCTAGTACGGCTACAAATTCTATAGTAATAATGGGCATATTTTCTTGAAACCCATTGGCAGAATACCCTGCGTAAGTACCCATAATTAGAAAACTCCAAAGGAAGCCGAACTTATACTGTGTCATGGTTCCAAACAATATTGCCAATGCTATATACCAAGGGTGAAGAATGAGTGAGAACAAGGCGAAAATGGTTGAAATCCATAAAAAGGCTTCTGAAAGCAATATTTTTTTATAGTAGGAAATATATGAAACAATAAGAATAGCAAGGGTAACACCTATGGCAAAAAGCTTGCCTATTAGAGCAATCATATTATAGCCTTTTGCCCAATACCCCAATTCTCTAAAAGCGTAATAAATACCTGCATTAAATTCAAAATTCTGATAATACAGTAATAGGCTATTCTCAATTCCTCGGAAGAATGAAGGTTCTATTAAAGGCGCAAAAACAATTAGCATACTGATAGTAAATATAGAAATAAATCGAATGTTTTCTTTTAAGTTTAACCGAAGCAACACAGCTGGTAGAAACATGAGAGGTATTAGCTTAGCTGCTACCGCCATAGCAAATGCGAATGCTGCCCAATTCCATTTTTGCTTTAAATAGTGGCTTAAGAATAGCATTAAAAAAAAAATCATTAAGGCCTCGTGGTGGAGATTGCCAACCAGCTCAATGATTATGAGTGGGTTTAAGGCATACCAAGCAATGTTTTTTACATTTACTTTAAAAGCTTTTAGTACTTGAGGAAAAAGAAAGAGTGTTCCAGCTTCCGCCATAATATGAGCAATTCTCATAATAACACCACTGAGCCAAATGGAATCCGAAGCGAGCCAAGCGGCAACCCAATTAATAAATTGAGGAATTGGGGGGTAAACAGTGTAATGGGTAGGCGAATTAATAAGGTTGAATAACTCGGTATTAATACCAACAGGGGCCTCATTCGCATGCTCCATGTAATAGGTTGGCAACTCTGCAAAAGGATTTATGCCATTAAACCAAAGTCTTCCATCCCAAATAAATCTATAAAAATCATCGGAAAGCAAAGGTGTAGAGAATAGGAAGAGAAGCCGAAAAAAGATGCCGAGATAAATGAGCTGTTTAACCGATATGTTTTCTTTTTGGTAAACCACATAAAAGTAAGTTCCGAAAACGAGCCCCAGAGTGCTCAGTAGTTTTAATGTCTCTGGGCGTTCTATTTCATAGCCAATTAGTAGATATCCGACTACCGATAGTCCAATAGCAAACCAAAGCCAACCTTTGCTATGCTCCTTAGGCATAACGCGCCCCTTTAATCGATTGGTAACTTACGGTGAGTAAGCCAATAGCCAACATTAGGTGAAAAGGAACTAAACCGATATCCCGTACAAAGTAGGCCAGTACTAGGCCCGCAACAAAGTACATTCCCAATAATAGCTCGATTAAGGTATTTCCATCTATTTTTCTTGATAAGTATTTGTTACCTGAAATCTTAGCTTTAGTGCTTGTAGAGTTAAATTTTGGGGTGCGGATAAATGGCGTTTTTTTTCCTAAAAGTCCTTCTAACACAGCTAGTGCATTATGGTAGGAGAGTCCCATGGAAATAGTCATAAACGTGAAGAAAGAAGGAATGAAGCTATCTTTAGATTTGGTGTAAGGCGCTTTGTTAGTAGATACCCAAAAGAAGAAGCCAATAGACATAAATCCAATTAATAAGAAGCTGGCAATATGAAAATAGAAATTAACTTCGGGGTGCAGGTACTTAATATATAAAACAGGTAAGCTAATGATACCACCAATAAGTAGCAATACAAAAATGCTACTGTTAAGTAAATGAAAGGTGGCGTGCAGTTTTGTTTGGAGAGGTAATGTGGATTTATATACTTTACCTAAATTTTTAACAGCCGTTTCAGCAGCTCCTTTATTCCACCGGTATTGTTGCGATTTAATGGCAGGCATTAAAACAGGCAATTCAGCTGGGCTCTCAACTTCTTCCAAAAATTTAAACTCCCAACCCTTAATTTGAGCACGGTAGCTTAAATCAAGGTCTTCGGTAAGTGTTTCGGCTGACCAACCACCAGCATCTTCAATGCACGATTTGCGCCACACTCCAGCGGTACCATTAAAATTGATAAAACTTTTAGAGAAGTTTCTACCTGTTTGCTCTACTGAAAAATGGGCGTTTAAAGCAAAGGCTTGAACTTTTGTAAAGAGCGAATACTCTTTGTTGATATGCCCCCAACGGGTTTGAACCACCCCAATGTTCTCTTTATAAAAATGAGGGATGGTTTTCAGTAAGAAATTTTCAGGGGGTAAAAAGTCGGCATCGAAAATGGCGATATACTCTCCTTTGGCTTCTTTAAGTCCATAACCTAAGGCTCCTGCCTTAAAACCAGTTCTTTTTGGCCTTTGCACATGTTCAATATTTATCCCTTTTGTTTGATATTCTTTAATTTTAGCAGCTACGATTTTAACTGTCTCATCCGTTGAGTCATCTAACACTTGAATTTCTAATTTGTCATTAGGGTAATCTAGTTTACAGACAGAATCGATTAGTCGTTCGATTACGTACTTTTCGTTATAAATTGGTAACTGAACAGTTACAAATGGGTGCTCTTCTAAAGTAGGAGTTGTCTCCTCTTTTCTTTTATGAGCTTTCAGATACGCGAAGGTTAGGTGTAATTGCCCCATGCTATAGATAAACAACATTAGCATAATGAGGAGGTAGAGCCCAAGAATAAATATTTCATACCATGCCATTACAAATATTTGAATAAGGTGAAAATAATTTTATAACCAGCCATTATAGTGCCTTTCACAGTACCTGAAACTTTTGAAAAACCAATTCGGTTTCGATAGTTGACAGGTACTTCCACAGCTTTTATTTTTTGCTTTGCAGCTTTTATTTGCATTTCTACAGTCCATCCATAATTGCGATCAAGCATATTTAACTTGTTTAAGGCAGAAAGTGTGATGGCTCTAAAGGGACCTAAATCTGTAAATTTTACTCCATAGAAAAGATGCAATAATTTAGTGGCCAGCCAATTGCCAAAAACCTGTTGTGGTGTTAAGGAGCCCGCTTCTTTTTGCCCTAAAGCTCGAGAGCCAATCACCATTTCGGCTTGGCCAATTAATATGGGCTTAATAACTATATTCATTTCACTTGGGTAATCGGAGTAATCTCCATCGAGAAAAACCACAATATCCGTTTTGTCTTCTAATTTATTTATATACTCAATTCCCTTTAGGCAAGAAGCTCCGTACCCTTTTTCGTTTTCAACCAAAACAGTAGCACCTGCATCCTTTGCTACATCACTTGTGTTATCACTTGATCCGTTATCGCATACTATAATTTCCTTTACTATCGAACTTGGAATTTCTTCTATAACTTTTGCTATCGATTTTTCTTCGTTTAAAGCAGGAATGATTACCCGAACTGTTTTTGTCATTGGTTATTACACTAAAAAAATAATCTCGAAAAATAGAAACACTGGAACAAGTCCAGTATTATCGTCTCACAAAATTAGTTGTATTTACTCTATTCGTTGGTGAATCATTTTCTAATTTTAATACACCACGTGGGCAAACGGCTGCGCAAACTCCGCAACCAACACAGGAAGCTCGTACAATATTTTCTCCTCGTTGCGCATAAGACCTTACATCTATGCCCATTTCGCAGTAGGTAGAGCAGTTACCGCAAGAAATACATTGGCCACCGTTTGTGGTAATTCTAAACCTAGATTTAATTTTTTGCACGATGCCCATATAGGCAGCTAGCGGGCAGCCAAAACGGCACCATACCCTATTACCCATTAGTGGGTAAAACCCGGTGCCTACTACACCAGAAAATCCGGCCCCAATAAATGCCCCATAAACCTGGCGCATACTAAAGGTGTTGATACCCAGTAATTCACTGGCTCCTGTAAAATAGGTATATAAAACACCCACTGTCATTACTACCGCAAAAACGAGCACCGAATAAATCATATAGCGTTCAATTTTCCAAGCTCGTAACGATTTGTCCGATAATTGTCTGAATGGGTCTCCAATCGTTTCTGCTAGTCCACCACAGCCACAAACCCAGCTGCAATACCATCTTTTGCCATAGAAATAAGTAAAAATGGGTACGCCTATCAATGAAAAAGCGATTCCCCAAACTAACATAAACATACCTAGGTTCCCTCCAGCAATGAGTTTTTGTAGTTCGAAATCAAAAAAGAAATCATAATCTAAAGGCCAGGCATTTTTGAAATCGAAATAAGGTTGGTTTAGTCGAACTAAAATTTCTGGAATTAGAAAAGCGAAAATAGTTTGGAAAAACATTACTGACCCAGTACGGATTAGCTGGTATTTATTATGGCGGTACTTAGCCATCATTCGGGCACCCATAACCAACATGCTAGTGGTGTACATAAAACCATACAAGAAAAATTGACCAGCTTCTGAACCATTTAATTTATAACTAATCGGGTCTACTATTCTTATCCACCCACCCATATATTCTGGAAAGAAGTATAGAAGTATGTAAAAAGAAATTAGTAAGGTGCCTATTATTATTCCCAACCATTTGCGAGCTTTTGCAGGGTGAAAAAAAATACCATTATTTTTTATTCCTGGCTTTTCGTCCATAAAAACTTGTAACATAAGTAAACCTCCAATGGCTGTTAATCCAAAGGTGAGAAGTAAGAATAGTACGGCATTATTTTGCAATAATCCAGTAATTGAATGTTTGGAAATGCTATATTTTAATGACTTAGCCGCATACTTATCTATTCCTTTTTTAGGAATAACCTCGTATTGGGCTATATTATTGGTTACTTGTTTGATGTTAGATTCAAGCTCTTCATCAGAACTAAATTCTCTATCGAATAACCAACTGCCATAATTCTTAAAAGCTTCTACTTTAAAATTTCCCTTTCCCCAAAGAGCTTCAATACTCTGCGCATTTAAGGAATTATTATGTGCGAGGTTTTCTAATCGAATTATATCTTCACCAGAAAAGCCATAGGTGTCAATGACAGATTTATTAACTAGAGCGATGGCTTCATCGGTTGTGGCGAGAAGCTTCCAAGTTGTTATATCTTGATTTAAAATAGAGGTGTAGGCACTTGAAGCTAACTTAGCCCTTTCTTCTGAATTATACTCCTTAGTAATAAAGCTATCAGATACATTGTGTTCTGTTAAAAATGGAATGGCTAAAAATATCCCAAAACCTATCACAACTAAAATTGTTCCTAATCGATTCATATTATTCTATTTATACTAAAGCCTCGAATTGAGATTTTACTTGTGATGCAAACTTTTTATAAAACTCAGGGTCGAAGTTGAGTTCTTCCAAATGATTAAGTACAAAATCCATTGTCTTTCCTGTTTTAATCCACTCATCGCAGAGTTCGTGGCGTAGTCTGAGCCCTAACACGTTAAATCCTCTAACTTTCATTAAGTCTTTTTCATATACAATGCGTAGGCTTCGCTCTGGTTCTAATTCGTTCCAAAATATGCTGGTGAGTTCACCCTCAATTTTTGCTGGCACATCTCCATAAGTTTGGTATTCCAAATCAACAAACTTTGCTGAATTAAACCAGATGCCTGGGTTATAAGGGGTAGGCTTGTCACAAATAGTTTGAGCCAAACTTTCGCCCATAATTCTACCAGTGTACCATACAGCTTCAACTGCTCTTCGACCAGTGTTTGGTTCTTTGATTTCTGCACAATCTCCAATGGCATAAATATTAGGAAGGTTTGTTTGAAGATGCTCATCTACTAGAATGCCCCGATTAGTTTCTATAGAAGTATTTTTAATCAGGCCTATATTGGCCACCACTCCAATGGTAGCTCCTACAAACTGGCAGTCAATATTTTCACCTGTTCCTAAGGTTACAGACTCTACCTTATCAGAACCATTTATACTTTCTACAGCAGTTCCAAGTCTTAAATCTATACCTCTAGACAGAATGTGATCGCCTACCATTTTAGCTTCTTCAGGGGGCAACACAATGTCCCAATATTGACTTTCTCTCACAGCTAAGGTTACGTGAACACCTCTACTGTGTAGCATTTCAGCTAACTCAATTCCAATTAAGCCACCTCCAATAATAACCGCTTGTTTTATATTCTTCGTATCTTCTAATAGCTCTAAATCTTGTTTGCTATACATGGGTTGAACACCACTTAGTTCAGCCCCTTTCGTTGGCAATGGTCTAGGAGTAGAGCCTAATGCCAAAACTAATTTATTATAGGAAATAGTTTCCCCTGATGTTAAGGATAGACTTTGATTATCTGTATTGAGATCAGTTACTCGGTCAAACACCAAATCGATTTTGTTCTTTTCCCAAAACCAATTTTCATAGGGCTGAGTATGCTCAAACTTCATATGGCCCATATAAATGTACATAAGAGCTGTTCTAGAAAAGAAGTACTCAGATTCAGAAGAAATAACGGTGATTTGGTGATCACTTAATTTGCGTATATGTCTGGCTGTGGTAATTCCAGAAATGCCATTACCAATTATAACAACGTGCATTTGAATTTAATTAGGTTAAAGGATGACTAAGCAACAGTTGATTTTACGATATAATTCATTTTGTAATCAAAAATAGCTATTCTGTCTTTTGCAAGACGAACATTCTCTTGCAAGTTATCGTTCCTTAATGGGGAAAGTAAGAAAAATTAGAAATGGAACTTTTGGGTTAGATTTATGTTTATAGGATTATACTTGTTAAAACATTGAAATTATGAAAATTATTTTAGCTACTATACTATTTTTAAGCACTGCATTTTTTGTGAACGCACAACCTGAAGGTTTCTATAAAAGTGTGGATCATATTATGCGCAATTATGTAAATAACGGGATGGTTAATTATTCTGCATTAAAAACAGACCCCACTCAGTTGAATGAAATCGTTGATCTTATAAAAAAGACTGACCTTAAATCATTGAATGATGCTGAGTTTGTTGCCTTTGTTATAAACGCATATAATATGTTGGTAATTTTTAATGTGGTTAATAATTACCCAACAAAGGGGCCATTGGCGGTTAAAGGATTTTTTGCTCAAAAGTCTTTTGCTATCGGCTCAGTTGTGTTAAGCTTAGATGATTTGGAGAAGAAAATTCTGTTTGGAAAAACTAAAGATTCAAGGCTTCATTTTGCTTTATCCTGTGCAGCTGTGGGCTGCCCTCCTTTGACTAATACTGTGTACATGCCAAACACTGTTTATGGGCAATTAAAAGAACAGGCTGCATCATCAATTAATAATGCCAACTTTATAAAAATTGATAGAGCTAAAAAGGTAGTACAGTTATCTCAAATATTTGATTGGTACTCATTGCACTTCGGAAGCTCTAAGAAAGAACAAATTGCGTATCTTAATAAATACTTGAAAGAGCCTATAACGAGTGATTATAAAATTAAGTATTACACCTACGATTGGAATTTAAATGATTGGAAGGGATAAACTGCTATTTTAATTGATTCGCAATTCATAAAAAAATTACATCTTTGTGCCGACTAAACCCTTTCATTTACATGGCACAAATACTTTCCATTGTTATCCCGGTTTACAATGAAGAAAGAACGATTACTGAAATTCTTGATAGCGTAAAACAAGTTGAGTTACATAATAATATTGATAAGGAAATTATTCTTGTAAACGATGCTTCAACAGATGGAACGGATGACGTTATTAAAGAATATATTTCTGATAATCCTAAATTAGGAATCTCCTATTATACTCATGAGAAAAATAAAGGAAAGGGAGCCGCACTTCATACAGGAATTGCAAAAGCCAAAGGTGATTTTACCATTATTCAGGATGCTGATTTAGAATACGACCCAAATGAATATAACAGTTTGTTGAAACCAATTATTAATGGTCATGCAGATGTTGTATATGGCTCTCGATTTAAAGGGAGTAACCCCCATTGAATTTTATTTTTCTGGCATTCTATTGGTAATGGTGTGCTCACTTTTATGTCTAACATGTTTACTAACCTAAACTTAACCGACATGGAAACCTGCTATAAGGTTTTTAAATCTGACATAATAAAATCATTGACATTAAAAGAAAACAGGTTTGGGTTTGAGCCAGAAGTAACTGCAAAAATTAGTCGAATTCCTAACATTAGAATTTATGAAGTGGGGATCTCTTATTATGGTCGGTCATACGAAGAAGGGAAGAAAATCAATTGGAAAGATGGAGTGAGGGCCATTTACTGTATCCTAAAGTATAATATCTTTTCAAAATAAATATGAACAATTTTAATTGGGATCAAAGGAAATTTTATTATCAATCATCCTGTTATTATACTGTTGCATAAATGCTTTTAATATCTGATTCATAGAATCCATTTTTGATAAATGTTGAGAGGCTATGTTCTGAGAAAGGAATACATCCTCTTTGAAGTTAAAAAATCTTGGCTCGTCAACTCCGTTAAATTGCATAAAATAATCGTCCATTACAAGTTGGTAATAGGTGCTTGTAGAGTTAACTGCAAAATGATTGGCTGTTGAGTCTAATAGATCATTGCCAAAAGCGAAGTAGGGCTCGTCATAGTTTAAATAGCTCAGTATGGTTGGCATAATATCAATTTGTTGAGCTACCTCAGAGCTAAGTCCCATTAGCTCACCAGAAGGATCAAAGAAAATAATTGGTATAGAACGATTGCCAAGGCTTGTTTTATACTCTTTATAGGCAGATTGGTTGGTGTGGTCTGCTGTAAATACAAACAAAGTATTATTATACCAGTCTGTTTGTTTTGCTGCATCAAAAAATCTTCTAATGGCATAATCGGTGTAGCCTATAACTTGGTGCATTGGCAAACTGCCTTTTGGAAAGGTATCTTTATATTTTTTGGGTACTTCGAAAGGGTGGTGCGATGAAACAGAAAATATAGTACTTAAAAAAGGTTGTTTAAAATTGCCCATGGTTTGTGCGAAAAACTGAAAGAACTCTTCATCCCATATTCCCCAAACCCCATCCCAGTATTCATCATTATCAAACTCTGATTTTCCATAATACTCGTTAAATCCATTAACTGTTGTATACGCTAAAAAGCCCATAGAGCCATTGGGAGCTCCATGAAAAAATGCTGTATGATATTCCTTTTTTTTTAACTCAACAGCTAAAGAGGAAGTACTATTGGTTGAATAGTTTGATAAAACAAATGACCCCTTAATGGAGGGTAAACTAGAAATAACAGAAGGTATTCCATCAATAGATTTTCCTCCATTGGCAAAGGAATATTTGAAGGTTAGGCTGTGGTTAATCAAAGAATCGAAAAATGGGGTATAGCCTTGGTAGTTTCCATTATCCAACGATTTATTGAATGCACCAAAATATTCTTTGCCGAAGCTTTCAAGAATAAAAATAACAACATTTTTAGGTCTAAAAGGGGCATCTGTTTTAGGTTGGTGGATAGGACTGTATATTTTTTCTAGGTCAGATTCATTATAGTAATCTAATCTAACAAACGATTCTTGTTCAAGTGTTTTAAAAATGGTGAATGGAGTATTTAATACAATTGCCATTTCTTTAGGTCTTTCTACATATCGGCCTGCATTATTTAGGGTGATGGGGCGAGTTGTGCCTGTAAAACCGCCCCGCATGCCTATAACAGTAAAATAGAGAAGGATTAGCATATATAAAAATTGGGTGGGATAGTATACGCCTGCTTTTTGAGAGGTTGGTGTAATGATTTTGGTTTTTTTATAAAGCCAAATCATTCCATAGATTAATCCTATTAAAAATAGGGTGACATACCAATAATCAACAAAAATAAATTGGAAAAACAAAGCGGGCAAATTGGTTTCATTTTCAAAATTCTTTATTACACTTAAAGTTGTTCTTTTTAATATAAACTGATAGTAAATAATATCGGAATTGTTAATGATAATAAACACAGAATTCGAAATCCAAAACCATCCATTTGTAAACTTTTGATATCTCTTGATATATCTAAATCGAAAAGGAACTGTTTGAAATAATACATAGATTGCATTGATAAATAGCAGGGCAGAAAGATCAAATTTCACTCCTCCAAGCATTATTTTTAAAAACCCAGCTGCTGAAGTTTCTTGAAAAAGGCTGTAATTAACAACAAAAAAAGCAACCCTAGAAATAGAATAAATTAGCATCAATATCGCAAATCGGAGAAGAAGTGTTCGATGAATTTGAGTGAATTGAAGAAAAGACTTGATCATGTGAATTTGAATTTGAGATTTGGTAAATCAAGCAAATCTAAGTCAAATGCCTTTGTTATTTCCCCTGATTTAATAAACTGTTCTGGTGATTTTATAGATAACTCTTGCTCTTTCATTAGCATTAATTGGTCACAAAATGTGAGCATGTAATCTAGATCATGCCCGGAAAAAAGGATAGTTTTATTATGTTCTTTTGCTAGTTTTTGAAGTAATTGGAGAATAATAAACCTGTTTTTTATATCTAAGTGCACGGTGGGCTCATCTAATATTAACACTGGAGTATCTTGAGCCAACGCCTTGGCAATCATTACTTTTTGCTTGTTGCCATCGCTCAACTCATCAAAAAGTAAATCTTTCTTATCCATCAGATCTACAGAACTTAGTGCATCTTCAATTGCTTCTTGGTCAGCAGAGGAAAGGTTAAATTGCCAATTGGTATATGGGAATCGCCCCATTTTTACGATTTCTTCCACTGTTGCCAAGCCTGCATTAATCCGATCTGTAAGCACCAATGAAATAAATTTCGCACGGTCGTTGAAGTGTAGGCTAAATATATCTTGCCCATTAATAAGTATTTGTCCACCAAGTGGAGGTAGAAGGCCGCTAAGTGTTTTTATTAGTGTTGATTTTCCTATGCCATTAATACCAATTAAGCCGTAGAGGCTTCCTTGTAAAACATCAAAATTTAAAGGCCCTGCAATTTTTACTCGCTTTTTGCCTTTATAACCAATTTCTAAATTGATGGTAGCAAGAGGCAAAATACTATCCATTAATCTTCTGGGTAGGGAATAAATACAAACCTTGTAAACTCACCATCGATTACAAAAAGGCAGCAAAACTCATCTGGGTTTTTATAGTTTGCTATAAAATCAGCTTCTTTCTCTTTCGTGATTAATTCGCGCTGCACGAATTCATCTAAGAACGAAGCATTATAATTCCACTGAGTTTTGGCTTCTGCTCTCCCAATTAATAACTGCCCAACTTCTGGATCACCATTTTTTTTGATAGGAAAAATAGGGTGCTTCGAAAACTCTCTATCACGGATATGGTATGACGCCTCTTTCAAACTATCACACACTTTAATAAAATCGTTCGAAATGGTGCCTAAGTATTTGCCATCAAGTTCAGGGCTATTTTCGTGTTGCATAAGGGTGTTAACGAGTAAAATTAGAAATGCAAAGTTAAGGGATTAATCATTGCACCTATTCAACGGCTGAAATAATTCCTGCTAACCACTCATTAAAATCGAAATCAGGCCTATGTTCCGTAAGTCCTAATCTCACAATTACCAGTTCTTTAGATGGAATAATGTATACACGTTGACCCATAAATCCTGTGATGGCGTACATATCCTGAGGGGCATCAGGGTAAAAACTTCCTTTATTGAGCCAAAAATGCCCTCCATACCTATTATTTGAGTTAGGGGCAGGCTGCTGTACAAAATTAACCCATTCTTTAGTTAGAATTTGTTCACCTGCCCAGTTGCCATTTTGCAAATAGAGTTGCCCTAGTTTAGCCAAATCGCGAGCAATGGCCCAGCTGTAGGAAGAGCCCACAAAAATGCCTCTGGCATCTGTTTCCATAAGCATACTGTACATTCCAATCTTATAAAATAGGTTATCATAAATGTACCGGATGTATGCTCCGTCTGAATCAAAATAAGTACGTAAAGCCCTTGCCATAACATTAGTTGTACCCGAAGAGTATTCCCATGTTGTATTCGGCTCGTCTATCTGGGGCAGTTGAACTACATATTCACCTGCTCCATCACTCATAAAAAACATTTTAACAGCATCTGTTATATCTAAATATTCTTCTTTCCATTTTAAGCCACTATTCATATGCAATAGCTGCTCCCATGTAATATTTTTTCGATTATCATGTCGCCACTCTTTAATATGAGTAGGCTCGTCTAGTTTAAACTTGCCTTCGTTGGCAAGCATACCTATCATGGAGGCTATATAGCTTTTGGTCATAGACCAACCAAGTAATCTAGAGTTTTTAGTAAAGCCAGTTGCATATTGCTCTCCCACTAATTGCCCTTTATAAAGCACAACAGCAGCCCTGCTATTTTTCTTTTTTTGTAGTGGATCTACTTCAATAAAACCTGTGTTTATTGCGCTGGATAATTTCTCAGCCTGATCTTTAGTGAGATACTCAACGGTATCAATATAGCTAAACCAATTTTCTAAGGAGTCATATTTTTTTATCTCCCAATTTTTGGTGAACCTATAAATTTCCTCAGGCTTAAGGTCTTGAATCATCGCACAACCAGTGTTGGGAGAATAATAGGCTGTTTTGGGTTGCATACCCCAAACAGAAGAGGTAACTGTTTTATTTTTGTAATCTATTTCTGCGGAAGCATATTTTATTAGGTTCAAATTAACATCTTCTGTCAAAACCATTTCTTCGTCCATTCCTCCTACAAAAATGCAAGAACAGACATTTTTCGCTGCATAGCCCGAAAATATTAGGAGTTTAGGATATAATAGAAAATAAAAAAGTGAAGCTAGAATAGACAGGATACTTACTATTCCTACAACGATCTTTTTTTTCCAATTCATAGCTTAGCTTTTTATTACACAATAAAACAATTGGCTAAAATATAAGTTATATTTTTACATTAAAAATTTATGCGGACCAATGAAAATTTATAGACTCATATTATTACTTTTTACTAGCGCATTATTAACAAACTGCTCAATAACAAGTGGACCAGAGGAGTTGCCTGAAGAGGATTTTACAAACAAACTCTTAATTAATGGTGTTTTAGATGAAATAAAATTTGCAGAAATGAAAGCCTTTTCTAAGCTTCCAGCTAACGCAAATTATAATTATGAATTAACCTTTTACACAGGCACAACCACTGCTACTTACTCACCAGCACCAAACTACACAGGAGTTGGTAGTTATTTTAAGTTTTCCTTATGGACTCAAGATTCAACCATTGCAAGTGGTTCTTATATAATAGATGGCTTTGTAAATAAGGACTTTTCAATTAGCCAGGCTACTACTGAACTAAATGTTGACTGGAGTACAGGGCAGAGTGATTTTGGTTCATATCTAAACGGATCTGTTCAAATAGAAAACCTTGGGGCTGGAGAATTTAAAATTGATATTAATTGTACAGATTATGAAGGTAACCCAGTTACTGCCTTTTATGAAGGTGATTTTTATAATTTATAGTACAACTATTTATTTTAATTCCAATAAAGCAATATTCTCCACATGATGTGTTTGAGGAAACATATCAACAGGCTGTAGCTTAACAACTTTGTACTTCTCATCTAATAAAGATAGGTCCCTAGCCTGTGTGGCCGGGTTGCAGCTTACATACACAATTCGATTAGCCGCAACTTTGAGGAGCATATCAATCACATTTTGGTGCATCCCTGCTCGTGGAGGGTCTGTAATAATTACATCTGGTTTGCCGTGCTTATTAATAAACCCATCATCCAATAGGTCTTTGATATCGCCTGCATAAAAATCTGTGTTGGTAATGTTATTAATCGAAGAATTAATCTTAGCATCCTTAATTGCGTCTTCTACATATTCTAATCCAATTACTTTTTTTGCTTGGTGTGCTACAAAATTGGCAATAGTACCTGTGCCAGTGTATAAATCATATACCAATTCGTTGCCAGTTAAACCTGCATAAGAACGAGTGATTTTGTATAATTCATACGCTTGTAAGCTATTTGTCTGGTAAAACGATTTTGGACCTATTCTGAAAGTTAGTTTGTCAGACTGGTTAGCTTCTTCCTTTAGCATACTTTCTTCAATGTAAGGAGTTCCGGCATAATTATGTACAGGCAAATCATTAAACGTTTCGTTTCGCTTATTATTGATAACATAATTGAGTGAAGTAATCTGCGGAAATTCTTTTACTAACCCATCTAATAGTGGAGTTAGCCATTCAGGCTTATCTTTAGCCACTTGTAGAACCACCATGTTTTCACCGGTGGAAGCTGTTCTTATTATGAGGATTCGCACATAGCCTTCTTGGGTTACCAGATTAAAAAATGGAAGATTGTTCTTGATTGCATGGTCTCTAACCCAATTTCTAATACTGTTAGAGGGTTCTGCCTGCAAATGGCATTTATCTATATCAATAATTTTATCGAATCTGCCCGGAATATGAAACCCAAGCCCGTTTCTATTCAAATCTTCAGATTTATCGATTTCTTCTCTAGTTAACCAACGCGTATCTGAAAATGTAAATTCTAATTTATTGCGATAAAAAGTCTGTTCATTTGAAGCTAAAATTGGGTTGAATTCTGGGAGGTCAACCTTGCCAATTCGAACCAAATTATCTTTTACTTGTTGGTTTTTAAATTTTAACTGCAAATCATACGGCAGATGTTGCCATTTGCAACCACCACAGGTGCCAAAATATTCGCAAAAGGGTTCCACTCTATCTTTAGAGTATTCGTGAAATTTGATAGCTGTTCCTTCTAAAAAACTCTTCTTTCTTCGGGTAATTCTAATATCCACAACATCGCCAGGGGCAACTCCAGAAACAAAAATTACTTTATTATCTACTCTAGCAATGGCTTTCCCTTCGGCAGCAATACCTTCGATTAGCACATTCTCAAAAATTGGCTTTTTTCTCATTAGGATGCAAAAATAGTTTTATTGGTCAATAATGGTTCGTTTGCTTTCAAAGTTTTTAAGTTATTATAAACTCGCTTGTATTCATATCGTTTAAAATAATATAGTTTTATTTCTAGTGTAAACTCGATATTATTGTTAGTTGATTGCCAAACCTATGATTAAACGATTACTATTACTTCTATTGCTTACTAGCACCCCTGCTTGGGCATCGCATATTGTAGGGGGCGAATTTGAACTACTACATATAGAAGGTAGTACCTATCGGTTAAACCTTAATTTATATTTTGATAGAATAAATGGTCTTTCAGGAGCTCAGGATAATCTTGTGAATGCAAGAATTTATCGTAAGTCAGATAATGCGCCCATGATGGATGTGTCACTTCCATTCGTATCTCAAACGAGGGTGGAGTATTTTCAGCCAGATTGTTCAAACGGAGAAGTAGTTACAGATAAGCTGGTTTATACAACCACCATAACGTTAAATGCTAGTGTTTTTGATGATCCACAAGGTTATTACGTAGCTTGGGAGCGATGCTGTAGAAATTATACGATTAGCAATGTTATAAGCAATAATCCTCAAACAGGAGGGTTGCATGCTGGGCAAACATTTTACTTGGAGTTTCCACCTGTTACCAAAAACGGTGAGCCCTTTATTAACTCTTCTCCTCAATTATTCCCTCCTTTAAATGATTATGCTTGTCCTAACAGAGCCTATTGGGTAGATTTTGCAGGGTTTGACGCAGATGGAGATTCATTAGTGTATTCACTAGTTACCCCATTAAGTACCCACGACCCGGTAGCAATTCCGGCTGGTGGTCCCGGAGCTGCACCCTTCCCATTAGTTACTTGGCAAAGCCCTTTCAATATTGGAAATATAATGAATGGCTCACCAGATTTACTTGTATCGAACGAAGGGTTTTTAACAGTAACACCCACACAGCAAGGGCTGTATGTGTTTGCAGTTAAATGCGAAGAATTTAGAGAAGGAGAAAAAATAGGAGAAGTAATTCGTGATTTTCAAATGCTAGTTTTGGCAAGCTGTCCTGTTGCTGACCCGCCTGAAATTGCTGGCCGAAAACTTGGTGAGCCAACCTTTTCGAACCCCGATGAGTTATTTGTAAATTTTGCAAATACGGTAGCGGATTCTGAGCGATGTATTGAAGTGCAGGTGTCGGATCCAGATGCTTTAAAAGTAGATGATAATTTTACGGAGAATGTTTATTTAAAAGTTATTCCTCTTAATTTTAAAACCAATAAAAACTTGAATGAAGTATTGCCAACAGCGTCTAGTGCCGTTTTAGAAAATGGAAGTGTTGAAACCTTTCAAATTTGTTTCGATAAATGTCCTTATGTAGAGGGTGGCCCTTTTAGAATTGGGGTTATTGTTTTTGATGATGCTTGTGCATTACCATTATCAGATACCCTCGAAATAGAAGTTAGCATTACTCCTCCTGATAATACCGATGCTTATTTTGTTACAGCCGATGAAACGATTTCTATTGTTGAAGGCGTGGACTATACTTTGCCAATTGAGGGTAGAGATGACGATAACGATATGGTAGTGCTTGATGTAATTACAGAGGGGTTTGAATTGGCTGATGTGGGTATGTCATTTATAAATGAAACAATAATCAATGGGCAAGCTAATACCACCTTTAAATGGGAAACAGGCTGCGATATTTATGATTTTACCGAACAAACAAATTTCGAAGTTAAATTGATAATTGATGATTTAGACGAATGTGATTTTGGTGAACCAGACACACTAACGTTAAACTTGCAGGTAATTTTGCCCCCGAATACAGATCCTATAATTTCTACAGATTTGCCCCAAATTAATTTGGCACATACCATAAATACACCTTTAGATTTTAATGTTTTTGGGTTGGATAATGACGGAGATGACCTTGAGTTGACAGTAGCTGGAGATGGATTTAAAATATCTGATTATGCCATGAATTTTCCTTCACTGGTAAGTGGCAACTCAAATGTGCAAGGCAATTTTAGTTGGACACCTCCTTGCAATTTATTAGGGGCTGTAGAGAACAATAGGTTTAAATTATTTTTTATGCTAAATGACCTCGATAAATGTAAGTTCCCTAATATTGATAGCTTAGAAGTTATTATTAATTTGATTCCACCTTTTAATTCTGCACCAAGTGTTCGTTTTAATAATTTAAATTCTGTAGTTAATTTTTCTAGTAATTCTGCTTCTCTCATAATTGGTCAATTACTGAGTATAGATGTAATAGCAGAAGATGAAAGAGAAGACAGTGTATGGTTAAACCTACTAACAGTAAATGGTGAGGCTGAGTTTGCTAATTTTTCTTTTGAAAATGCTATAGGTGTAGGAGGTGCTTCCGGTGAACTGAGGTGGATGCCCGATTGCTCTAATTTAGAAACAGGGTTTAAACCAAAAGACTATACCCTTGCCTTTGGAGTATATGATAATAAATGTGCTAATGCTAAAGCGGATACTGTTGAAATTTTTGTTTCTGCAAAGGACGTAGATCAATTAAGAGCCAAATTTATTCCTTCCAACATTATTACACCAAATGACGATGGGAAAAATGACTATTATTCTTTGCCAAACTTACCGTTAGATGATTGTTTAGGTCAGTTTATTGGATTTAGGGTTCATAATAGATGGGGAATTCAAGTATATGAAACTATTAACCGAGAGTTTCGATGGAAGGCTGATGGCTTGGCTTCAGGCGTTTATTATTATGGGGTAAAATTTACCAACAAAGATTATAATGGAACCATAACAGTGTTATATTAAGGTATTGCGTAACTGGTTACCACACATTTAATCTTCGTACATTATTGCTTTTAACATAACATTGTTCTCCTTGCCACTCAATTTGTAACCATACATCCTCCTGATTGTTTATTTCAATTTTATTGCCTTTGGTAATAACATCTATAACCTCTGCACCGGCAGATGGGGCGGCCATTACAAAGGTGTTATTTTTTATAATAAGCGCTTCGTTATAACTTTTGCCAAAGTTTATGAGTGCAAATAAGCCAGTCAATATGGCAACGAGAAAAAAACTAGTCACAGGAGGTATTTGTTTGTACTTTTTAAGCTGAAGGATGAAGAATGAGAATAGAATAAGTGCAATGAAGAAAACACTAATTGCTAACCATTGAAAATGCTTATAATATAGGCTACGAATGAAATTAAGGTCGTTTGTTTCATAGCCTGTCAATTCTTTCTCTTTCGCAAGATTTTCCATTTTTGTTAGCGCCAAATCGTTGTTGGTGGCTAAATAGTACTCATTTAGGTAATACTGTGCTAAGGTAAAATCATCGAGGCCTTCTTTTATGTAGGCCATTTTTAAGAGCATGGCAGGAGTTGCTTTTTGCGAATGATAAATGGAGTCATAAAGCATAAATGACTGTGTGAATCGTTGATTTTTAAATAGGGAATCCGCCTTAACTAATGTCTCATTTTGCGGTTGAGCAAAAGTGCTAAAAGATGTTGTAAAGAGTAGTATAAAAAATAGTTTAATTTTTTTATTCATAGCATTTGTTATTCAATCTTAATCTACTATTTTTGCAACCGCAAATAAGGAAAATGTGTCGTTAAAAACCAAGTTTTCTGATGCAAACGGCCGATTCGGTAGCTCAGCTGGTAGAGCATCTCCCTTTTAAGGAGAGGGTCCTGGGTTCGAGCCCCAGCCGAATCACCACTTAAAAGGCTTCCCTCAAAGGAAGTCTTTTTTTATGCCTAATTTTAATGAGGTGCGAAGTTTATTCCGAACTCAGATTAATACATTGTATTTCCATTGGCTGATTCGTCTGGGATTTCTTGAATAGCGTCCCAATGCTCAATAATTTTCCCATTACCATCGAATCTGAAAAAATCCATGGTAACATACTGATCATTGTCTGGCCAGATCTGATGGGTATGAAGTGCAACTAAATCTCCTTCGGCAATAATTCTAACAAATGCAATGCTCTTAGAAGGATATTCTTTGTTCATTTTATCAAAATAGTCGATAAATGCTTGCGGGCCATCACCAACAGCTGGGTTATGCTGAATGTATTGGCTGCCAACATATAATTCTACAGCTTTTCTTGGGTTGCCATCGTATGCCATTTTATAAAAGGCAATGGCATTCATTTTGTTTAGTTCCGAGTTCTGTTTCATTGGTATAAATGTACGCTAGAAACATCAACTTATGGTTTACAATTGGTTTTCTAAAAATCCTTTTTAGCCGAAATTCTATTTATAAAATAGACAGGGATACCTGTCCAAATTAAGAGCACACCAATAGAAGCAAACATCCCTGTGTTTGTACCAAAAAATTTTTGAAAAACGGCTCCTGTATAACCAAGTAGGGCAGAAATATCTAGTTTTAAAAGGATTAAGATTCTTGATAAATCAATAGGGTTAAGCATGGTGACTATCAACGAAAACTTATCAAGCGGGTAGTCATTAAAAACAACTAATGAGATAAGGAAGAGCCCATCGTAAATAACCGCCATAAAGAGCCAGATGAATATTGCATAACCAAAGCCCTTTATTTTGTTTTCGTGCTTTAGAGCAATGTTAGAAGCTATGGCAACGAAGATGAACGTAAGAAATGAACCTGAAATAAGAAGTAGCCCAAAATTCCATATTTCGGATGATTGAAATACGCCATATACCATAAACGGAACGCCCAATCCAAGCACTAAGCTTAATGTAAGTGATAGTGCGACACCTAAATATTGGCCAAGAAATATGGTTGATCTTTTAATTGGTTGTGCCAATAAAAGTTCCGTAAATTCTCTAGCACTATAAAAATACATAACGCCAAAAATGGTTCCTATCATAGGCGTAAGTACGATAATGATGTTCATTAAAGTAATTACAGATTTGGATACACTGCTATTTAAAAAAAGCAATGCAAACCCTAGCACAAGGTAAAATGCGAAGTAAACATAACTCCAGCGGCTTCGAACCAAATCGTAAAAACTATATTGTAAAATCTTAAACATTTTCTTCTGTTAAAATGGTGGCAATAGCATGTTCTAAGTCGTTCTGGTCACTTTTCTTCTTGAGCTCATTAACCGTGCCTTTAAAGTAAATTTTCCCCTCTAGTAGAAAAACAATCTCATCGGCCATTGTTTCTACAAAATCCATAATATGTGTAGTGATGAGGATGGTTTTTCCTGCTTCTTTCTCTTTGCGTATCAGGTCTTTTAAATGAATGAGTGATACTGGATCTAATCCTGTTGTTGGCTCATCTAAAATAAGTAAGGGGCTATCAAACATAAAGGTGAGTACCAAGTTTACTTTTTGCTTGGTTCCTCCAGAAAGGTTGCCCAGCTTTTTATCCATAAAAGGAGCAAGGCCAAATAAATCGATTAAATCTTGGTCGTTAGCTGGTTGCGATCTTAAATTTTTGATCATTCCAATAAGCTCATGAACAGTTAGGTTTTCTGGAAAACGAGCTATTTGGGGTAGATAATTAATTTCTTCTCGGTATTTCCACTTGCCTTCGATAGAGTTATTGTCAATTTTTATCGACCCAGATTGAGGAATTACCATTCCCAAAATACTTTTTATCAACGTAGTTTTTCCTGAGCCATTAGGCCCTAAAATCGCAAAAATGCCACCTCCACTTATTTCTAAACTAACGCCTTCTAGCACTTGTACTTTACCAAAGCGTTTACGCAAGTTGTTAATTTCAATCATTGGATTTTTTTCATTTTAGGAGTAGCATCTACTAAATTATCTGGAGTAAAAACAGGTGATACTTTTTCTGAAAAATTTAATATATCGATAAAAAGGCTTCTTAACAAAATTATGGTTTCAGGCGTTTGATTAACGATATAGGAGAAGAGTTTAACCGGGCGATAGGGGACATCCCCAATTCCATCTTTATCCAAATCGTAACCAGTGTAATCGCTCCAATAATTATTATCAAAACTATTATCGTTCATTTTACTATTGTAGGAAATATCGAAAGAGTTATCGATGAAATTATTATGATCAAAGATATTGGCATAACACCCTCCTCTAATTTTTATAGCCCAGCCATTTCTTATGAAGTTGTTATTCTTATAATTTATTCTTGTAGAGCCTTCTATATTAATGCCGATTGTATTTTCCTCAAAAATATTATCTTCAATTTCTGCATCGTTAATTTCCTTGAGTAGCAAACCGAATGAGGCTGATCCCCAATTTTTGTAAAACCGGTTACGCTTCATCTCAATAAATTTCGAAAACATGACAGCTACTCCAGCCCCGTTATTTATGAATTGGTTGTTATAATAGCTGTCATTATTGGAAAACATAAAATGAAGGCCATATCTGAGATTGTTAATACTTATATTATTTGCAACATGGCTATCAGTAACAAATTCAAAATAAATACCATCTCGCAGTTGCGATAAGTGATTATTGGTGATTATGATATTACTTGAATGCCACATATGAATGCCATTACCCGAACTAACTTCGTTTACAGCATTACTTGAAACTTGGTTATTATTGATTAATCCATAATGTGATTTCTCAACTAATATTCCAAAAAACACTTCTCTAAGCTCGTTGTTTTCTATAGTAAAATACTTGCTATTAGATATATGTATGGCTGCATACTCTTGTATATAGCTAACACCTATATTTTGCACAATAAGGCCATTAATTACTACGCTATCTGCAGATGCAATTAAAATTCCTGCTTTCGAGTTGCCATCTATAATGGGTTTGTTAATACCCAAAAGTACAAGAGGTTTATCAATGATAATTTCACCTTCCTGATAAAATCCACTATTGATTAAGATCGTATCTCCTTTATTAGCAGTGGCAATTGCCTCTGTAATCGTGCTTATTTTACACGTTTCGCAAACTTCTATGGTATTAGCATAGGCATTTGAAAATTCCGAAAGGAATCCATAGGTTAGAACTAGAACAATAAAAAATTGTTTCATTTTAATATCAAGTCAGCGGTAACCTCAAAATTCGAGATAATTACCTAATAACAAATACGATTGAGTCTTTTTTAGCTATAATGGAATGCTCTAAATCAGTAGGTATTTTAAAGGTTATACCTGGTGTGAGCACCGTATCTTCCCCTTGCATAGTGTAAACAGCTTCCCCTTGGTGCATTAGGAGTAATGCTTCTTTGGGTGTGCTGTGCTTTGGCAAAGAATGACCTGCTTCAATACTAATCATAATTGCTTCGCAGCTTTCATTTTTGAGCAATTTTTCTACTGTGAGCCCTTTAAAAGGCTTAGTTGTTATATCTAAAACATTCATAATTTTTAATTAATATGTTCTTGTACTTCCGTCCAAGTGTATATTGAGCCACCAACCTCTTTTTGCATTTGTGAGGCTTTATCTTTTGATTTAAAACCTGAGAGGAACGCTCCCATTGGGCTTTTTATTTGTTCACTGATTAAATAAGTTGCAGTATTAGCATCAGTAAGTGTGCCAGGTGAAGTAAAGTCGTTTATTAAAAGGAGTGCAATGTCCGCACCCTCCTTTTTCTTTAAATCATTAATCATGCATTCAATGGAGTCGAATTTGAATACTTTTCCTTTGGCCGTTACAACTTCTGCCGCATGTTGTTTATCTATAATTGTCATTTGACAAAAATAGCAAGCCTCTTTGCCATAATTAATTTCTTCAGACTCTACCGAACAAGAAGAAATAAGGATAGAAAAAGTGATTATAAAAGCATATATAACCTTCATAATACTAAGAGTTATCCTCTTTTTTATCAACAATAAAAGCAACAACCGATAAGCCCATACCTATAAACATGAGATAGGCTCCCGCCATTGGCCAGGACTTCGCTTTAAAGTTTAGAATGGTTTTATTTCCAATTAGAGGGGGTTGGTATGCTAGTGGATCGCCATTTTTATCCATGAATTTTATAGCTGCCTTAGGGTTGAGGTTATGTCCATATTCGTATTCCCAAGCATAGAAATCATACATCCCAGCAGATCCTAAAATTGACATAACTACAAACCAAGTAATGTAAAGCCCTTTTTTTCCAATAAATCCTATTATTATGCCCAGTAAGCTCATTGCACCAATTACAATTGGAAAAATATCAAACTCCGGCATATGTATAGGTATTTCTTTCATGCCTACATAATGGTTCATTAAATTAATATTTTTAATGTCATTAGGGTTGTGATCTGCAATTTTATTAATCCAAATGTCCATGCCTAGTGGTTCAGGATATTGAGGTGCTTCTAGTGTAATATTCCATAAAGGAAACACGAATAATGAGAGCAAGAGAAATGCCCCTAGCATCATTATAATTTTTGATTTTTTCATGTTAATAGATGTTATAAGTAAAAAAGCGGTGTAAAAAATAACGAAGGCGCCAAATCTTCTAACGTAAATGGCGCCTTTCGTCACATACTAACATTCTTGTTCTAACTATTCATCATCCAATGACCATTTTAAAGGAACATCAGATCCTTTAGGAGATACGCGTACATACCCTTGCATTTCTTGATGTAGAGCTGAACAGAAATCAGTGCAATAGAATGGCCATACTCCTTGATTATTGGCATTCCATACAAACGTTTCCGTTTGACCAGGCATAATCAACAGTTCAGAGGTGTTGGCACCTATCATACTGATACCGTGAGGAACATCATAATCTTGTTCCAAATTTGTAACGTGGAAATAAACTTTATCTCCTTCTTGAATTCCTTCAATATTGTCGGGAGCAAAGTGGCTACGTATCATTGTCATATACACATGTACGGTATTTCCATCTCTAACAACTTTTACATCTTTTTCATTTAAAGTTGCATAAGGATGTTTATTATCTTCAAGCTTAAAATATTTTTTAGAATTGGGTGCCACCAAATCAGCAGGGATACCCGCTGCATAATGAGGCTCTCCAACGGTAGGAAAATCCAGTAATAATTCCATCTTATCACCTGTAATGTCATACAGTTGTGCCGACTGAGTAACTTCAGGGCCTGTTGGTAAATAGCGGTCTTTTGTTATTTTGTTCATAGCTACTAAGTACTTGCCAAAAGGCTTTCTAGAATTTCCTCCAGGAATCATTAAGTGACCTACTGAGTAATACGTTGGTTTTCTATCTATTACTTCCCAAGTCCCTAGTTTCCACTTAACAACTTCTGAAGAAATAAAGAAAGTGGTATAGGCATTTCCTTTGCCATCAAACTCTGTATGAAGTGGTCCTAAACCAGGCTGAACAACAGTGCCTGCAAGTACATCTTCAAAGTTTAGAATAGGAATTCCATAGGCTTCTCCTGCAAATTTTTCGTTTTCAATGGCATCTAGCATTTTGGTAAACGAATGCACCGTTACATTGGCCGAAAGTTTACCACTACCCACAATATACTCACCAGAAGGGTCTACATCGCAACCGTGAGGCGATTTTGGGGTAGGCAAGAAATAAATAGCACCAGGAACATCTTTTGGCTCAACTGTTAAAACTTCGGTCTTCATTGTTGAAGTTGCCGTATGTGTTTCATCGCTGTATATGTTGTGGGCATATTTTGCAGGCATCATTTTTCCACCGCCATTGGCTACATACTCTTCAATCTTTTTCCAGTTAATAGCGGCAATAAAATCTTTGTCGTTTTGAGAAGCGTTTACTTCTAACAACGTGTGCGCTTCTTCTGTATTATAGGTAGTATAAAAGAACCATCCATGTGACTTTCCTCTACCAGGGTGTGCTTTGTCATAATCGAACCCAGGCATCATAATTTGAAAAGATAAATCCATCTCACCGCTTTCAGGATCTACTTTTAAAAAGGATAAGGCTCCTTTAAAGTTGCCTTTATACTCGTTAATGGGCATGTCTCTTTGAGGTACCGGTACGGAAAAACGTGTACCTGCAATTACATACTCTGTATTGTCAGTTACGTAAGCAGAACTGTGATTGCCAGCTGTATTAGGAATCTCTATTATTTCTACAGTTTCGAACGTTTCAAGACTAATACGTGCAATTCTTGGTGTATTGTTTTCGTTAATGAATACCCATCGACCGTCTAAAACTCCATCTGTTTGAGAAATATCAGGATGATGCGAATCTCCCCAAGGAACAAATCCATAAGAGGTATTTAGCATGGCTTTGGTTTCTTCATTAAAACCATAGGCTTTTTCTCCATCTACAGAAAAAACAGGGATAACTTTAAACAATCTGCCTGAAGGTAAACCATATACCGATAATTGACCACTAAATCCTCCTGAGACAAAAGCGTAGAATTCATCGTGCTCACCAGGAGCAACAAATGAACGTTCAGCAAGGTTGCCTCCTAGGGCTCCTTTGCTTTCTTTTTTCGAGCTATCACAGCTAGTAAACGAAAGGGCTGCTCCCGCTAATGCTGCTGCAAATAAATATTTTGTTAGTTTCATTTTATATTAAGTTAGAGTTATTCTTTAGGTAGTAATACTTCGTCAACAACGTTAACAATTCCGTTTGAAGTTTGGATAGAAGCCAACACTTTAGCTCCATTCACATAAACATCATCGCCTTCAACGGTTATTTCAAAGTAATCGTCAGTAGCCATATAAAGTTTATTTCTACCTTTTCTTACTTCTTTTTTAAGAGCTTCAATGTTGTAAGAACCAGGAGCTGCATGTCTTGTAAGAATTTTTGTTAAGTCTCCAACATTTTCTGGTTTTAATAAAGTCTCAACAGTGCCTTCGGGTAGTTTATCAAAAGCTGCATTGGTTGGTGCAAAAACGGTAAGAGGCCCTGCATTTACCAATATGTGCTCGATATGAGCTGCTTGCACCGCTGCCACCAACGTGGTGTGATCTGGAGACCCTATGGCTACTTGTAAAATGTTAGGATCCGATTCGCTATCTACAACTGAGGCTTGTCCTAAAGGTGTATTGTCAGTTGTAACATTGGAGGATTCTGTACCTCCTTCTTGAGTTTCGCTGCTTGTGCAGGCACTAAAAATTATTAGCGCTCCAGCTACAAACAGGCTGTAAATTGTGGTTTTCATATATGTATTAGATTAGAGTGTTCTAAAATATTCTACTACCGATCTGGCTTCATCTTCTGTTAAGCTTTGGTTGGCCATTGGGGCACTAAACTTCATTAATAATTGACGAGCAATTGGATCTTCGGCAACCATTCCTTCTGGGTTCAATATCATGTTCATAACCCATTCTGGTGTTCTCTTTTCCATGATACCTTTTGGGGAAGGGCCAATAAATTTCTTTTCAACTTTGTGGCAAGCCGAACATTTAGCTTCAAAAATTACCATGCCTGCATCAGCAAGAGTTTGGTCAATTTCAGCGGCAAGGTTTACACTTTTTATTGGACCAACACCTTTGTTGGTTTTCCAACCTTTTTCAGCTTCTTCAAGAGTCATTGGTGCTGCTGGGGTTGCTTCTGCAACGGTTTCTCCTTCGCCATTTTCGTTAGATCCACCTCCGCAAGAGGTGGCGAAAAAGGCAAGTGTTAATAAAATAAGTGTGTTTAATTTGTGATTGTTCATGTTAGTATGTTTTATTTGTACAAAATAAGATAATCGGATATTTATATCCTAATTAAATTAACTGATTTATATAATATATTTTACTGATAAATATCATGTTTTCAAATTCAACTAAATATGCGATCCGTACGATAGAGTATCTATTGCATAATAATAGCGATGAAAAAAAATCTGTTGTTAAACTAGCAGCTGAGTTGGATATTCCGCAACCTTATTTAAGTAAAATAATGCAGCAATTATCTAAAGGCGATATTATTTCATCTTCAAAAGGCCGAGGAGGAGGTTTTTATTTAAGCGATGAAAATATGAAGCGACCTTTGATTGATATAGTTGTTTGTATTGAGGGCTATAATGTTTTTGATAAATGTATTTTAGGACTTAAAGAGTGCTCAGATAAAAATCCTTGCTTATTGCATAAATACTATGGGGTGTTTAAAGCCAGCTTAGTAAAGCCTATCAATCAAGATTCAATTAAGGAATTGTTTAAACTCCCCAATTAATAGCTTTGGACTTTCTCTCCTTATTTAGTATATATCCCCTAAATTTTAGAGTGTTTTTCGAATGTATCTTATTTTTTGAAATATGGAATATCGATTAGCTAGAATTCCAATGTGTTGTTCATCAGCATGTAAATATTTAGGAGTGAGTTAGAGTTATATAACCACACGTGATTTAACCCGGATTATGCACTAGAATTTGTAATGAGAAGACAAAATGCAATAAATCAGAAGTTTATATTCGAAAAGCATAGCACCGCTATGGTTAAGAGGATAAACTTAGTAAAACGACTGATTTGCAGCAGTTTGTATTAGTAATAACCTGAGTTCGACCTAAGGAATACTGTCAGCTTGAAGTGAAAATTTCATAAACGACTCAAATTTATGTAGAACTAACGGGTTAATTTGAGGAAGTTTGGGGAAATTTCACTAAAGCCCAAGGGAAAATATTTAGCAGGCAATCTTTTAGAAATAAAAATCTTAAAATAATCCATTATTTTTTCACTTTTTATTTCCAAAACCTCACCTACTACCTTATTTTCTGACAGCATTCCTTAGGTCGAACTCAGGTTAATAGAATTTCTATTGCATATTTCGGGTTTAAGTACCAAATCTACCATATTAGTTGCTTCAAGTTTGCTCATCATATTTTTTCGGTGAGTACTTACCGTGTTTTGACTTATATCTAACTCACTAGCGATTTCCTTATCCCGAACTCAGGTTATCAAGGTCCTTATGAAACGGAACTTTAGACGTAGTAAAATTTATAAAGTACAAATATTGATTTGGTAGCAATCGATAATTTTCGAACGACTTTCCATCGATACTTTCATCTTTAGAAACGGCATTTTTTGCCTTTTCCATAAAGGAAAAAAGGTCTCGAATTACTTCAGATTGCAAGTTGCTTTCTTCGTACATACTAGGTTAGCCAAAAAATACAATTAAATGTAAGGCATAAATGTTGCAACACCAATGCGTTGTCAGATAATCCTAGGTTTTTATACTAACGGTTTTTGTAACTTTCTGTACGGTTTATTTTCCCTGATTTTGTTTCAATGAACTGATTTATATATATTATGTCCTTTGGACGGCTCAATTTATTTATGCCCATAGATAGAAAGTTTATTGAATCCATAGGCATAATTATATTATTGGTTTCAACGCAAAGTATCAGTTTAGTGCCTAAATAATCATCTGGAATCCCATATAAAAAGAAGCGATTCTTGATATTTTTACTTTCAAAGTACCTTTCGATTTGATTTTCGACTTCCTCCAACTGTATTTTTATGCCCCCACTATTTACTACATTATCGTTGCGGCCTAACCACCTAAACTCAGTAGAAGAAATTAACTCAACTCTATCATTGGTTATTAGGTTTTGATGATTGGTGATAGCACCGTTTATCATAAGCTGTTCTTGACTATTGATCTCAATTTTTACATCTCCAAGTGTAGTAAAATAATGGTCTATAGGGTTTGAAAGTCTCTTTAAAGCAACATGTGACACTGTTTCAGTCATTCCATAAGTACTGTAAATAGGGGTTTTTAGTTGAGCTATTTTCTCTGCTAATGAGTGATTTATTGCTGCGCCTCCAATGATTATAGCCTTACAACTTACAACCTTTTTTTGGTGGTTAAGTAAAGAATTTTCGAACTGTATTGGCACCATGGCAATAAAATCGATTGGGTCTTTAATGGGTTCTAATGGATTCGAAGATGGTTCTTTGATGATAAGCTGGAGCTTATGCTCAAACCCTCTAACCAGCATCATTTTGCCTCCAATAAAAGCAGTATCAATACACACTAATGCTACATCATTGGTTTTTAAACTTAGTGCTTCCACCGTAAGCCTAGCACTTAACTGCATTTGAGCCCTTGTGATTTTTATTGTTTTAGGCTTTCCAGTAGAGCCGGATGTTTTTTGCTCAAACACTTCTTGCCCATTGAGCCATTGCTTGCAAAAAAGTAAGGTATGTTCTTCAAAAGGGGTAGAGCTTTCATATTTTCCACTCCTAAGCTGCTCATAGCTGAATAATTTATTATTTAGAAGGAGTGAGGCAGGAGTCATTTATTAAAATTATTTAACCACAAAGTTCACAGAGGAGGCACAGAGTTTACAGAGTTCCATTGATTACTCTTTTAACTCCTTTCTTGAGAAGAGTAACGTTGAAGTTAATGAGTAGCCCTAACTTATAGTTACCCAATTTCATATATGTTAGTGTTTGAGCTAAATGTACATCATTCAAAGCTTCTACACTTTTAAGTTCGATCACAACTTTTTCTTCTACTAATAAATCAATTCTGTACCCACAGTCTAGCTTAACCTCTTAAAAAATTAGAGGCATGGCCTTTTCTTTTTCAACTGATAACCCTGATTGTTTGAGTTTATAAAGTAAACATTCCTGATAGGCACTTTCTAGCAGCCCAGGCCCTAAGGCTTTATGCACTTCAATAGCACATCCAATAATTTTAGTCGCAGCATCATTTTCAGACATCATTCAATTAAATTTAGTGTTCTCTGTGCCTACTTTGTGTCCTCCGTGGTTAATCTACTATGGAAATTTCGGGAACTTATCAAAGTCAGGCTCTCTTTTTTCCACAAAGGCATTGCGGCCTTCTTTGGCTTCTTCTGATAAGTAGTATAAAAGAGTTGCATTACCAGCTAACTCTTGGATGCCTGCTTGCCCATCCAATTCGGCATTGAAGGAGCTTTTAAGCATTCTTAGTGCCAATGGGCTACGTTTTATCATTTTACGAGACCATGCTACATACTCGTTTTCTAATTGATCCAAAGGAACAACTTTGTTTATCAAGCCCATATCTAATGCTTCCTCCGCATCGTACTGATCACATAAGTACCATATTTCTCGTGCTTTCTTTTGTCCTACACTACGAGCCAAATAACTAGCTCCAAAACCACCATCAAAACTGCCTACCTTAGGTCCTGTTTGGCCAAATCGAGCATTTTCAGCTGCTATTGTTAAGTCGCACACTACATGCAGTACATGGCCACCACCAATGGCCCAACCAGCAACGGCTGCAATCACTGGCTTAGGAATAGACCTGATTTGTTTTTGTAAATCGAGCACATTTAGTCTTGGCACTGTGTCTTTGCCCACATAACCGCCATGACCTCTCACGCTTTGGTCCCCACCGCTGCAAAATGCTTTGCCTCCAACTCCCGTAAAAACAATCACTCTCACATCTTCACTATCTCTGCAATAATTCATTGCATCTATCATTTCACTAACGGTGAGAGGTGTAAATGCATTATGCACTTGCGGTCGGTTGATACTTATTCTTGCAATTCCTTCAAATAGGTCAAAAAGTATTTCCTTGTATTCTTTTATGCTTTTCCAAGAGTAGGTTGATTCCATAATTGTTTCGCTTGTTTTTTAAATTTCTTAAATACTTGTGTGTTTACATCTATTAATGATTCTATTTCAAGAATCTTTGGGTGACCATCTTGTACCCAAAATTTATTGAGTCCATTTGATAATCCACCAATGGTAGCGCAATGATAATATTTAAGGCCAAATTCTTCAGCCAAATTCTTTGCTTTTAAATCTTGCTTAGTTATAAAAAAGGCCTCTTTTTCTGGTAATTTACTTGGCCCACCGATTAAATCAAAGATACCTCCACCGTGATTATTGAGTACAATTATTCGTAAATTATCAGGAATATGATGATGCCAAAATGCGTTTCGATCGTAGAAAAAAGCCATATCTCCAGTAATTAGCAAAGTAGTTTTTTTAGCCTTTAATGCAGATCCCAAAGCAGTACTTGTGCTGCCATCTATACCGCTAGTGCCTCGGTTGCAAAATAGTTCAATTTGTCTGTACGAGTGGCTTAGGCCAATAATGTTGGCATAACGTACCGTCATACTATTTGCTAAATGAATATCGCAACTCATTGGTAAGTTAGAGAGAATAGTATCGATGGTAGTGAACTCATTAAATACCTCATTGGTATGAAAATCTTTCACAAATTCTCTACTCGTATTTTGGTAACTCAACCATTTTTGGCTGTAGTCGAAATGGCTTTTTTTAACGATGTCCTTGATGCTGTTAAAAAAGCTGAAGGGTGATACAGGTATCACTCGTGTTAGAGATTGAAACGTATCTGCCACTAGCCCATCTTGTTGAATATGCCAATGGGCCTTTGGTTTATGGGTTCGCAAATATTTTTTAAGCCCTTTCGATAAAACCGATTTGCCAAATGTGATGAGTAGTTCTGGCTGCAACTCTTTTAGCTGTTTCTCATCCAAGGCATCAATAAAAATATCGTGAGATTTTATAATATCAGGCATGGCATGCATATTGGAAAGTATGCCACCAATAACAGGAATATGTTTTTTTGCTTTCAGTTCGCCTAAAGAGAGTAGTAACTTTGATGATAACTCAAGTTGCCCAATAACGATCAGCCTTTTTTCAAACCTATTCCATTCATCCACTAAATGTGCCCAATCAGTTGTTGATAGCTGTTTTGTAGTAAATGATTTTTGAATGGTTTTAGCTGAATTGTAATTTGGTTTTATGTCCTTCTCGGGGTAGAAAGGCTCTCTAAAAGGAATATTAATATGCACAGGGCCTTTTGCCCCATCGTCTGCTAAATTAATGGCGTCTGAAAATATTCTTTCGAAATACCAGGCTGCATCTTTGTTATCAGTATCTACAGGGCACTGGAAGCTTTTTTTTACGTGGTTGCCGTAAATATTTTCTTGGTAGATGGTTTGTCCATCTCGTTGGTCAATCCATTCTTGAGGCCGATCTGCTGTGAGAATGATTAAAGGTATTTGCTGAAAGTAAGCTTCTGCAATAGCAGGAGCATAGTTATAGGCAGCACTGCCAGAAGTAGCAATAAGAACAACCGGCTGCTTAGATTTTTGGCTCATACCCAAGGCAATAAATGCAGCGGAACGCTCATCATTTATTACATAGGTTTTAATTTTTGAGTGCCTGTTAAAACTTATAATCAATGGAGCATTTCTCGACCCTGGTGATAATATAGCATCAGTCACACCAAGTGTGTGACATATTTCTGCAATGTTATAAATGGGTTGATAATTCACGCTAGCCAATAATATTTAGTAAGGTATTAAATTTTAGCTCGGTTTCAGTCCATTCCTTTTCAGGGTCTGAAATTGCAGTAACACCAGCACCTGCAAAGAGGTTGGCTTTTCCTTTGAACAATTCCATACACCTCAAATTTACGTATAAAGAGGTCTCGTTATTTATATTAACTGGGCCAAGATATCCTGTATAAAATTTGCGATCGTGATCTTCTATTTTTGCTATTAAGGCAAGAGCTGCCTCTTTAGGCATTCCGCAAACGGCTGAAGTTGGATGTAGCAAGTTAAGCATTACTCCACCAAGGTTTTGAAAATTCGTAGCCTTGGTATCTACCTTAAAGGTGGTGCATAGATGGTTTAGGTTTCCTGCCTGTACGGTCATAGGACCTTTTTCGATAAACTCTCGTAGCCTAATTTCTTTAAACCTATTTATAATATACCGGCTCACCATCGCTTGTTCTTCAATGTCTTTATCAACCCAAGCTACATCGTGCAATTGCTCACTAGAATCATTTTTTTGAGTGCCAGCCAACGCCATAGTTTCAAAAATGCCTTTATTATCCAACTTTATTAAAAGCTCAGGAGTGGCGGTTAGCCAAGTGCCAAACTCTTTGGTAGAAACAACTGAGATAAAGGCCGTAGGGTATGTATTGCAGAGCTTGACAAATGCAGAGGCCAGACAAAAACCTTTCGGTAGGTGGTGTAATTTTATTTTAGATGGAACAACTTTATTTAAATTACTGTGTAGAATGTTGTCAATGCTTTGTTGCACAGTGTTTGTATAGTCTGCTTTAGATGTGCTAGCTTGTTCCTTACTGGTTACATAATACTCCCAATTAGTTTTTTTACTTAACTCAACGGGCAGGGTAATATGTTCTACGTCTATGAACTCTACTTGCTGTTCTTTTGGCATATGCCACAACTCTCCATTGAAATTGGCAAATAGAAACCCAGCGCTTAATTCTTCAATGGGTTGATCTACTTTTGAAAGAGGTTGGTTGGCCAAAAGCAAGCAAGGGTGACTGCCTGGTTTTCGGTATAAAGCTATATTATGAGAGTTATCCTTAGCCCAATTGGCCCAAATTTTAATGTCCTTGGCTAAGCGCTCTTCCGTATAAGAAGAACTATCCTTGATGTTAGCACTAACTTTTTCCATCACTATTTTTTAGCTAAAACTGAAACGGTTAATCGGCTAACACAAACTAATTTGTCTTCCTCGTTGGTGATTTTTATTTCCCACACATGAGTGGTTCTTCCTATATGTATCGGTTTGGTAACACCATACACAAATCCACTTCTCACAGATCTAATATGATTTGCATTGATGTCTAAACCTACAGCAATAAAATTTTCTTGGTCAATATTCATTTGGGCAGCAATGGAACCTAATGTTTCGGCTAGAGTAACAGAAGCTCCTCCATGAAGAATTCTGAAAGGTTGAACCGTTCTATTATCAACAGGCATTTTGGCTTTAATGAGTTGTGAAGAAACTTCTAAAAATTCAATTCCTAGGTGTTCCACCATGGTATTTTTACTACCAATTTGAAGTTGTTCTGGAGTTATATCTAATGGAATCAATTTGGATGAATTAAAAATGTTTAATTTGCTATTTATTGCTGCTTTAAGCAGAAGCTCAAATCTACCTAGAAATTGAAGACAAAAAAAATATATATTGTTCGTCACGGGCAAACCGACTATAATTTAAGAAGTATCGTACAAGGGAAAGGCATTGATGCTTCTATAAATGAGAAAGGTGGTGGGCAAGCCGAAGCTTTTTATAATTATTATAAAAACGAAGGGTTTGAGGTGGTCTTTACTTCCACATTAAAAAGGACAACGGAGTCGGTACAGTCTTTTATTGACGATGGTCTGCCTCAAATTAAATTAGCTGGCTTAGATGAGATTAGTTGGGGCGTTTATGAAGGAGTGGAGGCTGGATATGAAGACAAACTATTTTTTAAGGAGATTACCCAAAGGTGGGCAAATGGAGAAACTTCGTTGGCCATAGATGAAGGAGAGAGCCCAGATGAAGTAGCTCAAAGACAACAAGAAGTGATAGAATTGATTAAGAATTCTGAAGAATCAATAATTCTTATTTGTATGCACGGTAGAGCTCTTCGCGTGTTTTTAACACAATTATTGGATTTGCCCATTGCAAGTATGGATCAGTTTGAGCATCGTAATTTATGTTTATATCAACTAAATTATACCAGTGGTAAGTTTACTTTGGAAAAAGAGAATGATATTCGCCATTTAGAACCTGAGGAGATAAAGAAATGATGAAAAGAGTATCGCTGCCATTTTTAATCCTACTATTTGTAGTTGGTTGTAGTTCTCCACAGAAAGAAGAAAAAGTGGAAGTAGCGAAAGATGAAAATTATGACCCTATTCTGTCTCCTTATTTTTTAATTGTGGAGGCCTTGATTAACGATGATTTTGAACGTGCAAAAACATATGGCTTGGTTGTTTCTGAGGCTGATTCGGATACAGGGGTAAAGCTAGCTTTAACAAGAATGGGAATTTTAATTGCTCAAGCATCTTCAACCTATGATCAGAGGGCAGTTTTAAAACAATTTGGAATGGTAATTCCACTTTATATAAAAGAAAGTTTACTTAATTATTACGCTATTTATAAATATAAGTGTAAAAATGAATTTGACGGAAAGGAAGTGTATTGGCTTTCTTTATCGAAGAATAGCAAAAATCCATTTATTGGAGAAAATTCGAGTGAATGTGTAGAATTGGTTGAGACGATTGAACCTATTTTAAATAAGTAAAAAATGAAAATTGAAATGAGAGATACAAAATTAGCAGCCACTTTTTTATTAGGCATATTATTTTTGTCTAGCTGTGGATCAAGTTCAACTAATAATGAGGAGAAAGAAGAAAAGAATGTTAGCAAAGAACTTTCTTTAACAGATAAATTTGATTTTGAAGATTTAGATGGCAATAAAATTGATTGGGCTGATACCAAAGGAAAATTGGTTTTTGTAAACTTTTGGGCTACTTGGTGCAAACCTTGTATAAAAGAAATGCCTTCGCTAAGTGAGGCTAATAACCTATTAAAAAACCATAATGTATTGTTTATTGTGGCTTCTGATGAAGATGTAGAAAAAATTAAGAAATTCAAATCCAAAAATGATTATAGCTTTGATTTAATACATTCTAAGACTTCTGTTTTTGATTTAGGAGTGCAGGCCTTACCTACTACAATGATTTTTAATGAAAAAGGGGAGGTCGTTTTTAATGAAATCGGATCAAGGAATTGGGCAAGTGAAGAAAGTATTACTTTAATAAAAAGTTCTAGTTCAAAAAAATAGCATCATTCCTGTCTAGAGAAAATAGCATAATTAAAGATAAAAGAATGAAATACTTATTACTATGTATTATGGCTCTGAGTCTTGCGTGTGGAGCCCCTCAAAAAGAGGAAACTGTTAAAAATAAAGAAATACTCAGCCCTGCAGGGGTTAATTCAGAAGAACCCGTATACTTTACAACCCAAGAAGGAAATATGGGCTTAAGCTGGCTTGAAAAAAATGGCAAAGAAGCCACATTTAAATTTTCTGTGTATAAAAACAGTAATTGGACAGAACCTAAAACCTTAGTATCAGGAGAAAGTGTATTAACCAATTGGGCAGATTTTCCTGGTATTCAAACCAATGGCGCTAACTGGGTAGCTTGGTTTTTGCAAATGAATAACCCTGATACATTCGCTTATGATGTTATGGTAATGCAGTCTTCTGACAATGGCAAGTCGTGGTCAACACCAAAACGAATCCATAGTGATAGTACTATTACCGAGCACGGTTTTGTTTCTGCTGTGCCTGCTAAAAATGGATTTCAAGTGATGTGGTTAGATGGGAGATTAGCCACTAGTGAAAGTCCAATTTTTACGGTTAGGGCAGCTCACCTAAATTTTAATGGTGACACTTCAAACCGCGTCATTCTAGATGATAATACCTGTACTTGTTGCCAAACCTCTATGCTAAATACTGGTGATGATAATTTTATCGCTTTGTATCGAGATAGAACGGATGAGGAGATTCGTGATATTGCAGGAGTAAATTTTAATAATGAAGGTGGGCTTGAAGAGCCTCAAATTGTGTTTAATGATGAATGGCATATTTCTGGTTGTCCTGTAAATGGACCAAGGTCGGTAATGAATGGTACTGAATTAGGTGTAGTTTGGTTTACAATGGGTAAAGATGGGGTAGCCAAAGTAAAGTTTGTTACTTCTACAGATGGTGGAAAAACTTATTCAAAATCTGTTATAATTGATGAGAAAAATTTAGGAAGAGTTGATGTTTTATCAAATAACGAATCTTATTTTATAAGCTATATAGATCAGGCTGAAACCGGAGGAGAAATCAAAGTTGTAGAAGTAAAAGACCGCAAAATTGTGAATACGTTTTTAGTAACAAATGTTTCATCTTCACGTAAAACGGGCTTTCCTAGAATGGCCTTAACCTCAACTGGCGATGGTATTTATGTTGCCTATACGGATGTGGACAGTAAGAAAGTGGTAATGAAATATTTGGATATCTAGGCCGGTAAAAAAGACCTAAACTTGCTTATTGTAGGCGAGTATAATTGAAATAATTTCTAAATCGAACGCGGTGTCAGCTTCTAAAGCTCTTATCGCGTTCGTTTTATCGTCTCTAAACTATTCAAAGTAAGGAGAGTTTGATTTCTTCTCCTTTTTTAGCATAGATACAAATAGGCTGCCTGTTAGACTACTAAACCCTCCAATAAGGGCCCCAACAAATGCGGTAGCTAAAACCAACTGCATACTAGAACTTAAGCCTAATAATGCAGCAACTTTGCCACTTAACAGACTTTGGTTAACAGAATCAAGGCTGTTGGCTAGAAAGAACCAAAGACCTCCTACACCCAAAAACCCAGCTAAAAAAGAGTAGAACCCTTTATGATATAAAATTATGGTGGCCAATGCAGCTCCTACCATTACACCCCACCAAGGGAGGAGATATTGAGCTAAAAAGCTTAAGAAAACTACCAATACCAGTTGAATTATGAATCGTATCATTATAATTAGTTTTTAGGATATAAAGTTTGTTGTGCAGCGGTGTGAGTGGGCTTAGAATCGGGGTTTTTCATTAGGTATAAATCGAAGTATTTGCCAGCAGCCCAATCATCAATCATATCGTCATAATGCACACTTCCTGGGTTGCCAGATTGACCACCAGGATAAACACCGTAAGCCTTAACTCCATTTGGGTCTAGTTCTACTACCATTCGCCAAGAAGGCCCGTGGTTTTCGGAAGTAGCATTGACAATATTATGGTTGCCACCAATTGGTATATTATAGGTGCCAAATGGTTTTAGCCTTAATAAATGCTTGATATAAGTTTGTTTATAATCTTGCCAGCTTAGTGAAATAGTGGAGTCTTGGGCTCTTTCATTCATCACTACCGCCATATCTTTAAATGATTTGGTAATGATGTCGTGTCCGTTTTCTTTTATTGGGCTACCTTCTATATCAAATAATTCAAAATCGGGGTTGTCTTTCAATAATTTGATGGTGTTATAAGCAGTTGGACGTCCCATAGCCACTTTGCTGTCAATAAGCTCGTCCCATGATAAGCGATAAAGTGTATCCCACCATTCTTCGTAATAGGAGGCTCCACTCGCATCCATATTATTATAAAAGTTCCAATTTTTAAGAACAGAGATGGCTTCTTTTTCCTTGGAATTTAATGCTAACGTATCCACAACTGATAAAAAGTAAGGAAGGGATTCTGCTGCTTTTAAATTGTAATTATCATTTTGGAGTCCCATTAAATCTTCAATTATAATGCTATCCATCGCTCTCAATCTATTATTAATTCTCCGGTTTCTGTACGATTCGTAACTACGTCCAGTGATGTAATAAGGATAAGTAGTATCTGCAGGGTATTGGTTAGCAGAAGAAATAAAACCTCTTTCAGGATTTTTATACATTATATTTTGCTCGAAAGGAATGAAAGACCAATCGTGCTCGGTTGTGCTTCCGTCTAATAAAAATTTCCCTTCTTCAAAGCCTTTAATTGGGTATTTTCCTTGTATGCGCATCGCAATATCACCTTGAGCCGAGGCAAAGGCAAAGTTTTGAGCTGGTGCTGCATAATAATCCAAGGCAGCCATATAGTCACTGTGGTTTTGTGCTCTATTTAATTTGTAGAAGGCATAGGCTTCAACTGATGGATCGTGGGCTATCCACCGTAGCGCATAATATTTTTTCTCAGAGGATGGGTGAAAGGAATCATCAAACATTATAGGCCCAAAATGGGTGTAAATAACGGTGTCATAAATTGATTCTGCCCTAGCAATCTTTATTTCCTCAATTTTCTTTTGTGTTTCTACCCATTTACCATCTAATTTATATTCGCTATGGGTATCATCTTTAAACGTGATTTTATACCAGTCTACCAAATCGCGTTGGGCATTGGTTACACCCCAAGCAATGGAATCGTTAAAACCGATAATAACATTAGGAGAGCCAGGCAGGCTTGCTCCCATTACATTTACATCGGGCGATGATAGTTGAATGGTGTACCATAAAGAAGGCAAGTTTAAACCAAGATGAGGGTCGCTACTTAACATAGGGTTTCCTGATTTCGTTTTTGAACCAGAAACAGCCCAGTTGTTACTGCCATTAAATACATTTGGTTCAGGCACTAATTCATTGGTAATTAACTCAGCTACTTGTTGTACTTCTATAGAATCCCTGCCTTGCCGGCTGGCAGGCTTCAATACAGGGTCAAAATTCCATTGGCCAGGTTTGTTTACGATAGGGTCTAATGGAGTGTCCATGTCGGGGTAAAGCAAATCGAATGTTTCCCTACCCAGTAGAGCCAGTGCATTTGTGTTTTGCAAATCTTTTTCTCCAAACGATAAATCGTTTGCCATATATTTTAACAGTAAGGCTGCTTTGAGGTTGGTCCAAGGTTCTGGTTTATATCCAAGTAATTTATATTCAAAAGGTAAATTTGCCTGAGAAAGTGACTGAATATAGGCATTAACTCCATCGGTATAAGCATTTACAACCTCCAATATTTCAGGCTCCGATTGCATTGCTTCAATAAAATTTTCTGCCGCGAACACCATCCCTTTTCGTCTTGCGGTTCTATCATAGTCCTGCACACCTTTATTTACACCAAGTATTTCAGACAGTCTTCCTGCAGCGGCATAGGTTTGAAATTCCATTTGCCAAAGTCGGTCTTTTGCGGTAACATACCCTTGAGCAAAATAAAGGTCGTGATTGTTTTTGGCAAAAATATGTGGGAACATGCTTTCATCATAAGTGACAGAAATCTGTTCTTTTAGCCCTTCAATGTCTAAATGTTTATCGAATTCGGTTTCTCTAGGTTCTCCATTTTGCCAAAAACCTACAGATGGCGAAAGAAAATTGCCTAATGGTGGTGCTGAACCTAACTTAATACTTAGTGGGTAACCAAGACCAACGGTAATGGTTAAGGAGAGAATAAATTTGAAGACTTTCATATTAAAAAATTAAAACCCTAAATTATGGATAAATAAACTATTCAGCAATTCAATATTTCTATCAAGAATAACTTTATTTGCCTTTGATGAATCAAGAAAACCCGAATGAGAAAAAATGGTTGGTGTTTTACACAAAAAGCAGAGCCGAAAAGAAAACGTTAGAATATTTGCAGAAATTTGGATTTGATGCTTGGCTGCCAATGCATAAAGTAATGCGTCAATGGAGTGATCGTAAGAAAAAAGTGGAGATTCCGCTATTCAACTCTTACATTTTTGTGAAAGATATTGAATCTAATATAGCTGATGTACTGAAGGTTCCAGGTGTTTCTTGGAATATCCGCCATAACGGGAAACCAGCTGTTTTACACACTAAAGAGCAAGAAACCATTCAACGATTTATCGAAACTGGTCTTACCTTAGAAACACAAGGGATTCAAGAATTAGTCCAAGGTCAAGAAGTGCAAGTAATGGACGGCCCTTTAAAAGGTCAAATCGGAGAGGTTGACTCTTCTTATAATGATGATAAGCTCTATGTTACAATAGAAAGCCTTGGGCAACAAGTAATAGTATCCATCGACAAAGGATTGCTAAAACCTTTGTAATAAGCAAGTTTCATTTTTTAGTGTTTCAACGCCCGTTTTTTTATTGAACTAAATTCATCTTATTTACTCATTTTCATTTGATTAAGCGAATAATCGCTCTATTTTTGGTTTTGTGCCTACTCTTTATTATGTGACTGAGGAGGCGGAGCTTTGACTAAGCAATGACTCAGTTAATTATATATATAAAAAGATACCCAAACTATTTGAATTTTGAAGTGTTATGTTTAACTATTTGATATTATTTATGTTATCTCTAAATCTAATCATTAGATGAAAATATTGATAACAGGAGTTGCTGGTTTTATAGGGTTTCATCTAGCAAAAAAATTAGCATCAGAAGGGAATGATGTAATAGGGCTAGATAGTATAAATGATTATTATGATAAAAATTTAAAATTTGACCGATTATTGGAGCTTGGAATTTATCAGAAGAGAATAATTAATACAGAATTGATTGATAGCTCTAAATATCCAAATTTTAAATTTATAAAATTGGATATTGAAAACAAACCAATGCTCGATAATCTCTTCAGTTCGGAGAAGTTTGACATAATAATTAATTTAGCAGCTCAAGCTGGAGTTAGGTACAGTATAGAAAGCCCAGATGTCTATATGAGATCAAATATTATGGGATTTTATAATTTGCTTGAAGCAAGTAGAAATAATCCAGTTAAGCATTTTGTTTTTGCATCAAGTTCAAGTGTATATGGTGATAGTAATGAAGTGCCCTTTAAGGAGAGCGCAGTTGTTGATAGACCTATTTCATTGTATGCTGCTACTAAAAAAAGTGGAGAATTAATGGCTTTTACTTATAGCTCCTTATATAATATACCATTAACAGGATTGCGATTTTTTACAGTTTATGGACCTTGGGGGAGACCAGATATGGCGTTGTCTATATTTACTGAAAATATATTAAATGAAAAGCCAATTAAAGTTTTTAATAATGGGAACTTATCACGAGACTTTACTTATATCGATGATATTATTAATGGGGTTCAATTGGTTATAAATAAAATTCCTGATAATATAAAAGGAGAAGCTCCTTATCGAATTTTTAATATTGGGAATAACAAACCTGTTCGGCTAATGGATTTCATAATTGCAGTTGAAGAATCTGTTGGAAAGAAGGCTAAAATTGATTTTCAACCTATGCAAGCAGGAGATGTGCATAAAACGTGGGCCGATATTTCAACTTTAAAACATATCACTGGCTATAAGCCTAAAACATCAATAAAAAAAGGCGTTTCGGCTTATGTTAAATGGTTTATTAAATACTCTAAACATAAAAATATCCATTGTGATAAATAAGAGAATTTTCAATTTTTATTATAAACTGGGGGAATGAATAATATTAGAGTATTTAGGATTAAAAATGTTGCATTTTGGTTAATAATATTTGGCACTATTATAAATAGTTGCGTTGTTAATAAGAAGGTTCAATATTTGCAACATAATGATGTAAACATTAAAACGGATGCTCTCGAAAAAGATAGTATTTACAGAACTTACGAACTAAGTGATTTTGAATATAAGTTACAGCCTGAAGACGTCATTTCTGTTAAATTTTACAGTTTATCTCCACAGGAATTTAATTTTTTTTCTATCAAAGAAGGCAATGGGAACACTTTTAATCAATTTCAGAACGGTGCTTCGATACTTATAAATGGTTATTTAATTGATGAAAATGGAGAGGTGGAATTTCCTGTAGTCGGTAACGTAAATATTAGTGGACTTTCAGTATATGATGCACAAAATGAGATATTGAAAGTCGCAGAACAATATCTAGAAAGTCCTGTTGTAGAAGTAAGATTGTTAAACTTTAGATTCACCCTTTTAGGGGAAGTAAGAAAAGAAGGAACCATTGGTTCTTTAAATAATAGAATAACAATGCTAGAAGCAATAGGCTTGGCAGGTGGTTTTACGGATTATGCGGATAAATCAAATGTAAAAATTATTAGACAGAGCAAGGGAAAAGCAGAAGTGTATTATCTAAATTTGTTAGATGAAAGTTTTATTAACTCTCCCTATTATTATATGAATCAAGGAGATGTAATTATCATTCCGCCATTAAAACAACGACCTTATCAAATATATTTTGGTAAAAACTTAGCCTTAGTAATATCGTCTATATCTATTTTGTTGATTGCTTTGTCCTTATTTAAATAAATAGTTTCTATCAATAACACTCGATTAATATTTTTTATTAATAATTTCATAAACTACTGCATTCTTGAACCACTCTTTTCTTAATCCTAACGCTGAGCCTGGTGCAGGAACTCCGTTAGTTAATTATAGTCGAATTTGGTATCGTGTTATACGATATTGGTATTTTGTTATAGTATCAATACTAATATTTATGTTGCTAGCATTTGTATATAATCGTTATGCACCCAAAACTTATTCGGTTGTCTCTTCAATAATTATAAAAGAAAGTGAAGAAGCTGGTCAAACCGCTGAACTACTTTATAATAACCCCTTAATAAATGCCTATCGTAATTTTCTTAATGAGCCTTATATAATTAAATCTTATCCACTTATTCAGCAAGTGATTGATTCTTTAAGAATCACCTCTGTTATTTATAATGAAGGTAACATAAAAACAACAGAGTTGTTTAATGACTTGCCAATAAAAATAACTGGCAATAAACGGGATTCTCTTTATTTAACAGGGAATTTTGACTTTACTATTACAAGTAGTGAAAACTATTGGCTGTCACCTCGAATTGAAAATGATAGTCTTTCTATTGATGACCTTAAGATTACAGGAAAATTCTCTGAACCATTAATAGTTGATAACTTCGAAGTTATAATTGACCTTACTGGTGAAATTAAAGAGTATATAAATAAACCATTTGTAATAGATTTTAAAGATGGTCTTGAATTAGCCAAAAGTTATTCTTCTCGACTTACTATAGAATGGGCTGAAGAAGGGGCATCTGTGTTGAATATGAACATTGTTGGAAATGTAGTTGACAAGGAGATAGCTTTTCTTACAAAGCTAATAGAAATATATACATTATACGACCTAAATAATAAAAGACAAGCAGCAACTAATTCAAAAACCTTTATTGATCAACAGTTATCATATATTTCAGATTCGTTGTTATTAGTAGAAATGCAACTTGAAAGGTTTAAAGACGAAAATTCTCAAATTGATCTTGGGACAAAAGCAACTCTATTGCTTTCAAAAATTGGAGAATTAGAGAAAATAAATACAGAGTTCATTATTAGGAGTAATTATTATAGATACATATATAAATACTTAGAAGATAAGAATTCACTTGACCAAATTGTTTTACCCTCAACTATTGGAGTGACTGATGCTGTACTTTCGACCCTCATAAACCAAATGGCTGAATTGCAATTAATGGCAAAGTCAATTTCCAACCAAAATCATAGTGAAAATCCAATTATAATCAATTTGATGAATCAAATCAGAGATTTAAAGAGTCTAATTCTAGAAAGTGTAAAAAACTTGCAGGAAACTGACAAAATTATTCTTGACCAAAATAGCAAAGAGTTAAACCGATTAGAGGAGCAGCTGAAGAAATTGCCACAAGAAGAAAGAAAGTTGGTTACAATTCAAAGAACATATGATTTAGGTGAGAATTTATATATTTTTTTAACCCAAAAAAGAACAGAAGCAGCAATATCAGAAGCATCTACTGTATCAGATGTAATGGTGGTTAATCTACCTGGTCAAATAGGTGGAGCAATTTCTCCAAGTACAACGCGTAATTATTTATTAGCTTTAGTATTAGGGCTAGGGTTTCCTTTTCTATTTTTTATTTTGAAGGAAATTTTGAATGATAAAGTGCAGTCTCGTGAAGACATAGAGCTTGCATCTACTATTCCAATCATTGGAGTAATAGGTCATAATAGTGATGAAAATCGTATGGTTGTAAGTAACAAACCAAAATCAGCTATTGCTGAAGCATTTAGGTCGTTAAGATCCAATTTAAACTACTTTGTTAAAAAAGATCGATTTGCTATGATGGTGTCCTCATCTATTAGTGGTGAAGGGAAGTCATTCACCGCTTTAAACTTGGCAAATATAATTGCTCTTTCTGGAAAAAAAGTAGTAATTGTAGGAGCCGATATGAGAAAACCTCGTTTGTATAAAGAGATGAGGATGAACAACAGATATGGATTAAGTAATTATTTATCTGATCAGTCATCTATTAATGAAATCGTTCAGCACACCGAAATTAATAATTTGGATATTATCACAAGTGGCCCTATTCCTCCCAATCCAGGAGAGCTTCTGATGAGGGTTGAGTTTTCCAATCTTGTTTCAATCTTAAGAGAAAAATATGATGTAGTCTTAATAGATACCCCTCCAATTGGTATTGTGGCTGATGCTTTAGAAGTAGCTCCCTTAGTAGATCATAGTTTGTTTATTGCCCGACAGAATTATACCCCTAAAGAGGCAATTGTTTCTGTGCAAAATCATGTTGTACAAGGAAAATTAAAAGATATTAGTTTAGTATTTAATGACATCTATAAATTTGGTCCAGGATATGGATATGGATATGGATATGGATACGGATATGGATATGGATATGGATATGGATATGGCCAAAAGAAGAAAAATGGAGGAGGGTATTATGAGGATTAACTCATTTTAGCTAGGTGACAAAAAACGATGAAATAGATTCTAGTTCATTGAAAATATTAAGTTTAATTGGTCGAGATAAGAACATATTTAATCAGGATATGTTTAATCGTGGGGATGAGCTTAATCGTATTATTAGCACATCGAGTTTTTTGGTCTTAGGTGGAGCTGGTTCTATTGGGCAAGCAGTAACTAAAGAAATATTTAAAAGAAAGCCTCAGAAGCTCCATGTGGTAGATATATCGGAAAATAATCTCGTAGAATTGGTGCGTGACATAAGAAGTTCGTTTGGTTATATTGATGGTGACTTTAAAACCTATGCCTTGGATATTGGTTCTTGGCAATATGATGCTTTTATTGATTCGGATGGTGCTTATGACTATGTACTTAATCTTTCAGCGTTAAAACATGTTCGCAGTGAAGAGGATCCGTTTACGCTTATGCGTATGATTGAGGTAAATATTTTTAATACGGATAAAACGATTCAGCAAAGTATTAAAAAAGGGGCAAAAAAATACTTTTGTGTTTCCACAGATAAGGCAGCGAATCCTGTAAATATGATGGGAGCATCCAAACGCATAATGGAGATGTTTTTAATGCGAAGATGTAAAAGTATTAATATTTCAACTGCTCGGTTTGCCAATGTCGCTTTTTCGGATGGATCATTATTGCATGGGTTTCAACAAAGGATTTTAAAACATCAGCCAATTGTTGCACCTAACGATGTAAAGAGGTATTTTCTTACACCACAAGAATCTGGCGAGCTATGTTTGATGTCTTGCATATTTGGAGAAAATGGGGATGTATTCTTTCCAAAATTGAGTGAGGAGTTGCACTTGATAACGTTTTCCGAAATTGCTAAACGGTATTTACTATCGATTGGCTATGAGGTAGATGCATGTAAAACCGAAGTTGAAGCAAGAAAAAAGGCAAGTGCCTCGAATAAAAGCAATAAAAAGTGGCCATGTTTATTTTCACCAAGTAATACTACTGGCGAAAAAGACTATGAAGAATTCTATACAAAAGAGGAAATATTGGATATGAAAAAATTCAATAATTTGGGAATAATAAAAAATGATATAGATCCAGCAATGGCCAAGCTGATTTTGTTCGAAGAAAATATTAATGCTATAAAAAAGAAGAAGCTTTGGTCAAAGCAGGAGTTAGTGGAATTATTTAGGTTAATGATCCCGAATTTTGATCATCTTGAAAAGGGAAAGCATTTGGATAGTAAGATGTAATTTTATCCAAATAATAGAAATTTTGAAAATGGGAATTGGGTTATTGGGGTATTCGGGACATGCATTTGTGGTTGCAGAAGCAGCACTCTTGTGCGGTCATCACCTTGTTGGCTATGCTAATAAGGTAGAAGTTGCTACCAACCCATTTTCGCTTGCATATTTAGGAGATGAAAGGGCAAAGACTTTTCAAGGGTGGGAAAGATGCACAAGTTTTATCTTAGGCATTGGAGAAAATAAAATTCGAGTAAAAGTTGCTGCGTACGTTCGTAAAAGAGGGCATCAATGCCATACTATTATTCACCCAGATGCATCTGTATCATCATACACGAAAATGGGAGAAGGAACTTTTATAGCTAGAGGAGCTACTGTAAACCCACTGTGTACCATCGGCAATGATGTAATAATAAATACTGCTGCTAGTATAGATCACGAATGTGTAGTAAACAATGGCGCTCATGTGGCACCTGGAGCTGTTTTAGCAGGTAATGTTATAATTGGCTCTGGTGCCTTTATTGGTGCAAATGCTGTAATAAAAGAAGGGATTATTATAGGAGATAATGTTGTAATTGGTGCTGGAAGCGTAGTACTAAAAAATGTAGCTGATGGAGAAAAGGTAGTAGGCAACCCAGCAAGAAGGTATGAATAAAACTGATAAGGTAATTATTATTGCGGAGGCCGGTGTAAACCATAATGGTGATATGGCAACCGCAATGGCCTTAATTGATGTAGCAGCAGATGCCGGAGTTGATTACGTTAAATTCCAAACTTTTAAAGCAGAGAAGTTGGTTAGCAAAGAAACTAGAAAGGCTGATTACCAGATTGCGAATACTTGTGATGGGGATGATTCTCAATATACAATGCTAAAGGCACTAGAATTATCTAATAAAGATCACAAGAAACTTATCAGTTATTGCAAATCCAAGAAAATAAAGTTTTTCTCTACGGCTTTTGATACAGAAGGGTTGGATTATTTAAATTCCCTAGGATTTAATACATTTAAAATACCTAGTGGTGAGATAACCAATTACCCTTACCTTAAAAAATTGGCGGGCTTTAAAAAACCAATCATTCTCTCAACAGGAATGTCAACCCTTAAAGAAATAGGGGATGCCCTTAGTGTTTTAATGTCTGAAGGCTTGTCGAAAGATAAATTAACCGTACTCCATTGTAATACAGAATATCCTACCCCCATGGAAGATGTGAACTTGAAAGCAATGAACACAATTGGTGCAGAGTTCAAGGTAAAAGTGGGCTATTCTGATCATACCCTTGGTATTGAAGTGCCCATTGCTGCGGTAGCGTTGGGGGCATCGGTAATTGAGAAACATTTTACCCTCGATCGTAGTTTACCTGGCCCAGATCATCAGGCTTCTTTAGAACCTGATGAACTAAAGAAAATGGTGGAATCCATAAGAAATATTGAGGCCGCTATTTCTGGTTCAGGTATAAAAGAACCATCGAATAGTGAGAATAAAAATATTGAAATAGTCAGGAAAAGTATTTATTTAAAAATGGATCTTAAAAAGGGGGAAGAATTAACAGAAAAAAACCTTATTGTTTTAAGACCATCTAATGGAATTTCTCCAATGTTTTGGAAAAGTATAGTCGGTAAAAAATCAGTAAAAGATTTAAGTGCATTTCACAAATTATTAAAATCTGATTATAATGATTAAACGAAAAATTTGTGTTGTGACCGGTACTCGGGCCGAATTTGGGTTAATGTATTGGTTGATTAAAGCAATTTATGAGGACGAGGACTTAGAGCTTCAATTATTAGTGACAGGGATGCACCTTTCTCCGGAGTTTGGGCTTACTTATCAAACAATAGAAGAAAGTGGATTTCCAATCTCTAAAAAAATTGAAGTATTGTTATCCTCTGATTCAGCTATTGGTATTTCGAAGTCAATGGGCTTAGGTATGATTTCATTTTCTGAAGCGTATAATGAACTACGACCAGATATTATTCTTGTACTAGGAGACCGATTTGAAATTTTTTCAGCCGCAGCAGCGGCAATGATTAGCCGTATTCCATTAGCACATGTTCATGGTGGAGAAGCCACTGAAGGATTGATTGACGAGCCAATTCGCCATTCCATAACAAAAATGGCTCACCTTCATTTTACAGCGAGTCAGGAATATAGAAAAAGAGTAATACAACTTGGAGAAAATCCTAATCGTGTTTTTGTTACGGGGACACCTGGTTTGGATAATATTTACAAGTTGAACTTGTTGAAAAGGGAACAATTTGAGCAGGAAATTAATTTCAAGCTTGGGACAAGAAATGCCTTAGTAACTTTTCATCCCGTAACTTTGGAAAATAATACAGCAAAAGGGCAATTTATAGCTTTGTTAGATGCCCTTAGTTCAATTGAAGGATTAAATATAATTTTTACAAAACCGAATGCTGATACTGACGGCCGAATTCTCATAGAGCTCATTGATCAGTACGTTAAAAACCATCCTGAAAGGTCATGTGCATTTGTTTCTTTAGGGCAAATACGTTATTTATCAGCGTTAAAATATGTGGATTTAGTCATTGGTAATTCATCAAGCGGATTAACTGAGGTACCAAGTTTTAAAATCCCAACTATTAATATAGGGGATCGACAAAAAGGAAGATTGAAGGCGACATCAGTAATTGACTGCCAGCCTAATGAGCAAAGTATTGCCAAATCATTGAAACAGGGTCTTTCAAAAGAATTTTTAGATTCTATCTCAGATACAAAAAACCCTTATGGTAAAGGTGGAGGATCAGAGAAAATTAAGGAAATAATAAAAACATTTTCTCTAGAAGGAATTCTAAAAAAAGAGTTTTACGATTTATGAGAGTATTTTTTATTGGTAATGTTCTTTTTTCTAGAGCCATGCTAGAAACGATTTTGGGCTGCGTAGATGTCGAGGTAGTTGGTGTCACTACTAAATCAGCATCAAGCGTCAACACTGATCATTCTGATATATCAGACCTTGCTAAAGCTAATAATATCCCTTTTAAATATGTCAAGGATATCAATGCTCCTCATATCATTGATTGGATAAAAGGATTCGTACCAGATGTGATATTTTGTTTTGGCTGGTCATCATTGATAAGGAAAGAGCTACTAAAAGCTGCCCCGTTAGGAGTTATAGGTTATCATCCATCAAAATTGCCTAAAAATAGAGGAAGGCATCCAATCATATGGGCTTTGGCTCTGGGATTAAAAGAAACTGGGTCAACCTTTTTTAAGATGGACTCAGGAGCTGATTCTGGGGACATTATAAGCCAGAAAACAGTTTCAATTTTAGAGGAAGATAATGCAGGTTCTTTATATGAGAAGCTATCAACCACAGCAAAAGCGCAAATATTAGAATTTATCCCCTTAATTGCAAATTATAATATTGTTTGGAAAAAACAAAACCAAAATATGTCGAATTTATGGAGAAAGAGAGGTGAAAAAGATGGTGAAATCGATTTTAGAATGAATAGTGATACTATTTATAATTTGGTTCGTGCATTAACTCATCCTTATGTTGGAGCTCATGTCATATATAATGAAAAACAAATCAAAATTTGGAAAACAAGAATCTGTAAGTCAGCTCCCTTGAATTTTGAATCGGGGAAAGTACTAGCTGTAAATATAAAGAACGAAATATGTATTAAGACTGCTGATAGTAGTATTTGGTTGGTAGAACATGAATTTGAAACACTACCAACGATTAATAGTTACATACAATGAATAAAAAAATTTTAATTATATCAGCACATCCAGATGATGAAGTTCTTGGTGCAGGAGGTACATTGCTACGTCATATAAAAGAAGGAGATTCGATTGCATGGGTGATAGTTACTAACATATCCAAGGAGCAAGGGTTTAGCGAAAAAGCCATAACTAAAAGGGAGGCAGAAATTACGGATATATCAAACAAGTTAAGTGCTAAAGTTTACAAACTCAATTACTCTACTATGCAATTAAGTTCTAGAGATTTGATTTCGATGGTACCACGGATTTCTGACGTGTTTCACGAATTTAAACCTGAACGTATTTATATTTTGAATAGGTCTGATGCTCATTCAGACCATCGGGTGGTATTTAACGCTGTAATGGCTTGTACAAAATCCTTCAGATATCCATTTTTAAGAGAGATTTTTATGTATGAATGTATCTCTGAAACCGAGTTCGCTCCCGCTTTAGCTGAAAATGCTTTTATACCCAATTGTTTCATTGATATTACCGAAACAATCGAAGAGAAGCTAAAGTTGATGAATATTTATAGGTCGGAATTAGGGGAGCATCCATTTCCTAGATCAGAAAGGAATATTCGTGCTCTTGCAACCTATAGAGGTGCTTCATGTGGTGTGGAATATGCAGAAGCATTCCAAATATTAAAATCTTACAGGTTTGAGAAATTATAAAGATCACCTTATTCTAAAAGGGGCAAGTATTAAACGTGCACTCGAAAAATTAGATAAACTTGGCATAGATGCGATTTTATTTGTGGTTGATCAAAATGATAAGTTAATTGGCAGTTTAACAGATGGAGATGTTCGAAGGGGTCTATTAAACGAGTTAGGAACAGAGAACATTGTTGACGACTTTATTCAAGATAACCCTAAATTTATTAGAAAAGAGAATTATTCTCTTGATGAAATTATATCATTCCGAAAAGGTCAATTCAAAGTCATTCCAGTACTTGACCCTTCAAGAAAAATCATCAACATACTCAATTTTAGACTCCAGCAATCGTATTTACCCGTGGATGCTGTGGTCATGGCAGGAGGGAAGGGTACAAGACTACGACCTATGACGGATTTAGTCCCTAAACCACTGCTCAAAATTGGAGATAAAACCATTATTGACCATACTATTGACCGCATTAGAAAATTTGGAATAGATGATTTATGGCTCTCCGTGGGGCATTTTGGAGAGCAGCTCGAAGATCATTTCAAAGATGGATCAGATAAGAATGTTACTATTAATTATGTAAGGGAAGATAGGCCACTTGGCACCATAGGCGCAGTAAGTAAAATTTTTAATTTTCAGCATGATTATGTGCTTATTACCAATTCGGATATACTTACCAATCTGAACTATGAAGAATTCTTTAAAGATTTTATTGAGAAGGATGCAGACATGTCTGTTGTAACTATTCCGTATTCAGTAGATGTGCCCTATGCAGTGGTAGAGACTAGTAATCATCAGATTATCTCATTTAAAGAAAAGCCTACATTTACCTACTTCTCCAACGGGGGTATTTATCTTGTTAAAAAAGAAATTCTTAATTACATTCCGAAAGACATTTTTTATAATAGTACAGATTTGATGCAAGCCTTGATTGTAGATAAGAAAAAGTTAATCTCGTTCCCTATGCGGCAATATTGGCTGGATATTGGTAAGCCAGCAGATTTTCAAAAGGCCCAAAACGATATTAAGCATTTGGACTTATGAAACCGTTAGTTGTTATTCCAGCTAGAGGAGGGTCAAAGGGGGTGCCAGGTAAAAACATTAAGAAACTTCATGACAAGCCTCTTATTCAATATACAATCGAAGCTGCCAGAGGAATTTTTCAAGATGAAAGGATAGTTGTATCTACCGATGCTTTGGAGATTAAACATGAAGTGGAAAAATTGGGTCTTGATGTTCCATTTCTTCGACCTTCCAAACTATCTATTGATACAGCAGGAACTTATAGTGTATTGATTCATGCCTTGAATTTTGTAGAAAAAAACGGGTATTATCCGGATACACTTATTTTATTGCAGCCAACTTCTCCATTTAGGAATTCTAGACATATAAAAGAAGCACTTCAGCTCTATTCTAATACTATAGATATGGTAGTTTCGGTAAGAGAGACAAGGGCCAATCCGTATTATGTATTATTTGAAGAAGATTCTAATGGTTATTTAAAACCCTCGAAATCAGGAAATTATGCTAGAAGGCAAGACTGTCCTAGGGTCTGGGAGTATAATGGGGGGATTTATATTATCAATATTTCCTCTTTGAGACTTAAAGAGCTAAATCATTTTGAGAAAGTTAAAAAATATGTAATGGACGACATTTCATCACATGATATTGACACGAAGTTTGATTGGAGTTTTGCAGAATTTTTGTTGAAAGCTAATCCCAAGTTATAAAGTGGGTTCAACCACTTTCAAGACTGCCAATGGGTTCGTTTAAACAAAAAGCTGTAAGCGGAATACTTTGGTCATTTGTTCAGCAATTTGGTATTCAATTTATTGGCTTCTTTATCTCAATTTTATTAGCCCGTCTTTTATTACCTGCTGAGTTTGGCCTGATAGGAATGATTACGGTATTCATAGCGATTGGTAATGCACTAGTTGATAATGGAATGGCGGCAAGTTTGTTAAGAACCAAAGATCCAGATAAAATTGACTATTCAACGGTTTTTATTGCTAATTTTTTGACAAGTATTGTGATATATGCAATGGTTTTTCTCGTTGCTCCTTATATCTCTATGTTTTATGGGCAGCCTTCATTGACATTAATAATACGAATTTACTGTCTTTCATTTATTATTTCGTCACTTACGATAGTACAGAGTACTCGACTCAATAAAAACTTAGAATTCAAAAAGCAAATGCTAATTAATATCCCATCAACAATAGGTGGGGGTGCTCTAGGGGTCGTTTTAGCGTATCAAGGATTTGGGGTTTGGAGCTTAGTTTATATGAATTTATTCAGATCTGTTTTAGGAACTATAATACTTTGGATGATGTCTGAATGGAGACCCTCCATGGATTTTAATTTTGATCGACTAAAAATACATTTAAATTTTGGGTATAAACTAACAGCTTCAGGGTTGTTTAATTCTATTTTTAGCAATTCGTATAATATTGTCATTGGAAAATATTTTTCAGCTTCCCAGTTAGGTTTTTATACAAGGGCTCAGTCTCTAAAACAACTTCCTGTTGAAAATATTACTTCTGCCCTTAGTAAAGTGACATATCCTCTGCTCGCTTCCATTCAAGATGATGTGCCTAAAATGAAATCTGTTTATAGAAGACTGATGCAACAAATTATGTTCTGGCTTACTCCTTTAATGATATGTGCCATAATTATTGCAGAGCCTCTTTTTCGTTTCTTAATTACCGACAAATGGTTACCAGCAGTTCCGTATTTTCAAATACTATGTATCGTAGGCATATTGTTTCCTATTCAGCACAATAATTTGAACATCTTAAAAGTAGTGGGTAAGAGTGGACTTTATTTGCGATTAGAGATGATTAGCAACATTATCACAATACTGGCATTGCTTCTGGCTATCCCGTTTGGTATTTATGGATTGTTGTGGGGGCAAGTAGGATCCATGTTGATAAGTCTCAGTATTAATGCTTATCTAGGAGGCGGACTTATCAAATACACAATCAAAGAACAAATATTGGATATATGGTTAATGATATTCCTTGCTCTACTAGCTGGAAGTTTTTGCTATTGGCTCAATTTAATTACTATTGAGAATCAAATTTCAGATATTTATAGGATCTCAATCCTTCCAGTTATAATGTTATCAGTTTATTTATTTCTTGCCTACATATTCAAGATTAATGCAATCTATGAATTTAAACATATTGTGCTTAAAAGCAATAATTAGTAAAGATGAGTATTCCTAATAATAAAGAATTCATAGTATTCATTGTGCATACAGAATATCACATGCTAGGAGCTATTAGTATTATTTCTGATTTTTTTTCTAATGTGCAACAATATCAAATACTGATCATTCAAACAACACAAAAAGAGAGCATACGATTCAGGTTTAAGAAGGACCTGTCTGAATTTAAGCATTTGAATTATCAAGAGTTGAACTACGATGAAGGTGTTATAGTTCTTAATCCAGATTTGATAAAATTGGTAAACTCTCTTCTTGAATCGAAAGTCGCAAAATACTTTTCTTTTAACCGATTAGCTTTTATTGATTTCTTATTAATAAAGGAACTCAGTAAGCTGGGAACAGAAATCATTTTAGCTCCAGATGGAACTGCTGCATACGGCAGAATTACTTCATTTACACCGCGATGGAGTTTTAAAGTATTGGTAAGGACATATAAATTTTTATGGGTCAACGGATTTAGAAATTTATATTTCTATTGGCCAACTCTCGTATATGGCGATCTCAAAGAGATAGATGAGCTATGGGTTACTTATCCAGATTTTGTTGACCCTCGTGCTAGGAAGAAGTTGAGGAAGGTGGAGATGTTACAATCTGATTTATCCAAACGTGTCGCTCTATCTTATTTTGGATATGTTCCTGTTGGTAATATTGAAAATATTATATTCTACCTTAATCAGCCATTTCGGAATCAAGCCATTAATGATTTTGAAAAGCAATTCATTAAAGACTTGTTGAGATCAAAGACAGGCATAAAAATACTTATCAAACTACATCCTTCTACTTCCGCTTCCCAAAGAGAGGCGTTAAGTATTTTTGACAACGTGGAGGTTTTAGAAAGCACAATTCCAGCAGAATTAATGATTTCCAATCTTAAAAATTCTATTATACTATCTTTTTGGTCAACAGCTGGGTTGGTCAATAATAAATCTTGCAGGTTTTATTGGTTGAAACCAATGCTTGAAGAGCGAGGAATAATGCTCAATAAGATTAATATAGTGAATCCTACTTGCCATATTAAGATGGTTAATTCGATTGATGCAATAAAATGAAGCAAGGAGCGATTGATAATAGAAATAGTGTATTAAAAAATGGACTATTTATTTTTTGGCCATTCGTTTCATTAATCCTTTCCATAAACAAACCTTGGGATAAGGTTTTTTTGAGAAATTTATCACTATTTTTTGGCTTTTTTGGGTTACTATTTATTGCCAACGACACTTCGGATACTGCTCGATATGCAACTTATTTCCAGGAAACTGGTTTACGCCCATTCAGTGATTTCTATGACATTATATTCAATCTATATGCAACCAGTGATGTCAAGTGGGACTTCTTTCAAAAACTAATAGAATTTCTGGTTTCTAGAATAACCGACAATGTGTATATCTATTTTGGGGTTCTTTCATTTATACTAGGGTATGCATTAAAATCACTTATCTCATTGATATCGTTTGATGCCAAGAATAAAAACAATACAACTGCGGTTATGATTCTATTGTTTTTAATCACGCTTTGCTTGCCATTGCGTATGTTGAGTTTTAGACATTATCTGGCTTCTCTAGTTTTTGTAATTGCATTTTTCCAATATTCAAAAACCAAAGAAATTAAGTACTTAATAGCAACGCTTTCTGTTATTTTTATTCATTTTGGTTTTTTTTTATTATTACCATTTCTTTTATTATTCGTCATTTTAGGTAGTCGAGATTATATTTATTATGGAGTAATTGTTTTATGCTTTGTTTATAACGACACAGTGACATCTTCTTTATTTGTTTTAAATTTTGAAGATGATTTTGCATTGGAATCGACTGTTAAAAGTTATGCGAGCGAAGATTATAATTCATTCAAAAATGAAGTAATAAATCAGACACTCTCAATTATCACATTGCTCCCTGTCGTGTTAAAATGGTTTATTTTTTCTGCTTTAATTTATGTACGTTATTTTGTGCTTTTTTTAACTAAAAGTGACCGCAGTTTGATTTCTTTTTCTCTATTGTTTTTTGCATTTCTAGTATTGTTTGGAGAAATAAGTGCAGTGGTGGATAGGTTTAGTATAACATACTCTATACTTGGGTTGGTTATTTTATTCAGAGTTTATTCTAGACATGCTATATCTGAACCAAATTTGTTCTTCAAAATTGGCGGAGTTGTCGTGTTTTCGTGGTCAATAATGGTAATAGGGAGACAGCTTATGGACTACATACCTGTATTTTACCTGACTCCCTTGCCTTACTTGAGTTTACTTGATTCTGCCCCTCAGTCTATTATTGAATGGATCAAAAATTAATTACAAAAAAATAATATTTCCTTGATTGAGAATTCCCTCAAATACATAAAAAATAATTTAATTAATTTATCTGGGAAAACAATTAGAGACAATTTAATTGTTTTTGAATCGGATGATTGGGGAACATTACGTATTCCTTCTCTTAACGCTATAGAATCCTTGCCAGCTCATTCTCTAGGGAATAATCCGTTTAATAGGTTTGATACGTTAGAATCTAAAGAAGATTTAGAGAGGCTGTTTGACGTTCTTGAAAAATATAAAGATTATAAAGGGAATTCTCCGGTATTCACTGCAAATTTCATTGTAGGAAATCCTGATTTTGAAAAAATTAGAAAAGATAATTTCGAGAAATATTCTTGGGAAAGCATTAAGCAAACTTATTTGCGATACCACCCTGAAGATAATGTTCTGAACACTATATATGGAGGGATAGCAAAAAAATATTTCTTTCCCCAATTTCATGGAAGGGAACACCTCAATGCTTTTCGGTGGATAGAATTACTGGTAAAAGACTCTAAAGTATTGAGACAAGCATTCGATGCGGAGGTGTTTTGTATTGATATAGAGCTAGGTGTTTCAAAGAGAGATAATCTTATGGCAGCGTTTGATTATTGGGATAATAGATCAAAATATTTTCTTCAAACTCATTTAAAAGAAGGTATGCAAGAATTTTCTCGTCTGTTTGGGTATAAGAGCAAGTCTTTTATAGCCCCTTGTAATGTTTGGGACTCTTTCACCGAGGAAGTATTGCGGAATGAAGGAGCGCTGTATATTCAAAGTTTGCATACCCAACAAGTGCCTTCTATAGGATTAACTAAGTACACCAATAAAAAGAACGTGATAGGAGATAGAAGTTTATATAATCAACTATACTCAGTAAGAAACGTATATTTTGAACCATCTACAAGACAGACTTATGATTGGATTGGTAATGCACTAAATAAAATAAGTGCAGCATTTAGATGGGGTAAGCCGGCTGTTATTTCTACGCATAGAATAAATTATGTAGGTGGGATACAACAAGATAATAGAAAAAAAGGATTGGAGAAACTTTCGGTTTTGATCAAAGAAATCTTAAAAAGATGGCCAGAGGTTGAATTTGTTACAAGCGAACAGTTGGGCGATAAACTAGCAAGACAATAGTATGTGTGGAATAGTGGGGCTGGTGGACTTCACCTTGAGATCGACCAACAAACAATTAACAGCTATGAGGCAAACATTGACTCATCGAGGGCCTGATGTCCAAAATAGTGTTTGGTATGAAAACCCCAAACAAGTATTGGGATTGGGACATACTCGCCTATCTATTTTAGACACGAGTAGTCTTGGAGATCAGCCAATGATATTTGCCTACTTTAGCATTGTCCTCAATGGTGAGGTTTACAACTTTCAAGAAATAAAAGAAGAATTACTAAAGTTAGGTCATTCATTTATTTCAAATTCAGATACCGAAGTGGTACTTCATGCTTTTGCTGAGTGGGGTACAGAGTGCGTTCATAGATTTGTTGGGATGTTTGCTTTTGTTATTTATGATCAGAAACAAAAGAAGTTGTATCTCTGCAGAGATCGAGTGGGTGTAAAGCCACTATTTTATTATTGGCATTTAGGCATTTTTTTGTTTACCTCTGAACTAAAGGCTTTTCATGAGCATGATGGATTTGAAAAAAAAATAAATAAAGAGGCTCTTCCTCTTTATTTAAAGCATGGCTTTGTGCCAGAGCCCAAATCTATATTTGATAATGTATACAAATTAGAATCAGGGCATTGGCTTACATTTGATCTTGAGAAACAGACTCTCTCGAAGTCACAATATTGGAATATAGAAGATTTCTATAAGCAACCAATTCTCAACATTTCGTATGAAGATGCGAAAGTGGAAATGGAAGACTTACTGAAATCAGCATGTCAATATAGGATGGTATCTGACGTACCAGTGGGGGTCTTTTTATCTGGGGGCTTTGACAGTACCTTAGTGACAGCACTTTTACAAAAAAAATCCTCTTCTCGGTTGAAAACATTTACAATAGGTTTTCCAGATGGAGAAAATGAGGCTCCTTTTGCTAAAGAAATTGCAGAGTATATAGGTACAGAGCATACAAGTTTGGACTGTACAGAAGCAGAAGCCAAATCTATTATACCTGACTTAGCATACTATTATGATGAGCCATGTGCAGATATTTCTACAATACCTACAATACTGGTCAGCAAGCTTGCGAAACAAAAAGTAACTGTGGCTTTGTCTGCAGATGGAGGGGATGAATTATTTGCGGGATATGATGGATTCAAGATTAGTATTGATCAATTAAATAGAATTAGAAAAATTCCTTTACCTAAAATATTAGGTGTTTTTCTTTCTATTTTTTCTAAACTTATTTTATATCGCAATGTGTCTTTGAAGAAAAAAATAGAGGGAATCTCTGCTGTATTAAGAAGCAAAAAGCCGCAGCAATTTGAAACACTTCTAAAGAACTCATCAGGAATGCCTTCTTTTTATTTGAAAAAATTCTTAAAAAAAAACTACGAATTCGACACTAATGTTTCGTTAAAAGACAAACTCGAGAATATCAACGATGAAAGAAATATTCAATTATTGAAATCTTTTACAGGCTCATTAAAAGATTTGCTTTTAGTCAAAGTAGATAGGGCGACTATGTCTGAAAGTTTAGAAGGGAGAGAGCCACTGTTGGATCATCGACTGATAGAGTACGCTGCACAGTTACCTTATGAGTTCAAACAGGACGGCATTAAAAGTAAAAGAATATTAAAAGACATTGTGTACAAATACGTGCCTCAAAGTCTGATGGATAGGCCTAAAATTGGGTTTGATTTGCCGATATTTAAATGGTTGAAGAACGATTTATCTTTCCTGATAGATGAATATCTGAGTGAGGAAAGTTTAAAGAAGACAGATTGTTTTGATGTTGATGAAGTTCTACAAACCGTTGATGACTTCAAAGACGGAACTTTACAGTATAATGATATAATTTGGAGGTTATTGCATTTTCAAATGTGGTATGAAAAATGGGTAAAGTAATAAAAATATAAATGTAAAATGGGGAAAAAAGTTTACAATAATAAATTTTACAGTAATCGTGAAAAGACATTTCTTTCTGCACGAAAAATAGTTCCTATTCTAATGAAGGACGTTGCTCCTAAATCAGTAGTAGATGTCGGTTGTGGTTTGGGTGAGTTTCTAGCCGTTTTTGAAGAAAACGGGGTTAGTGATATCCTGGGGATTGATGGCGAGTGGGTAGATAAAGGAAATTTACGAATTGAGTCATCAAAGTATCGTTCAGAAGATTTACAAAAACCATTAAATATTGGAAAAAACTTCGATTTAGTTATTTCATGTGAAGTAGCAGAACATATAAAGGAACAGTATGCTAATATTTTCGTAGAGTCATTAACCTCATTGGGGAATGCAGTGCTGTTTTCTGCTGCTATACCACTTCAAGGAGGGACCTTTCATGTAAACGAGCAATGGCCAAAGTATTGGGCAGATAAATTTAAAGAACAAGGTTTTGTAGCTGTTGACTACATTAGAAGTAAGATTTGGAACGATGTGGATATTAAGTTTTGGTATAAACAAAACTTAATACTTTTTGTTAAAGAGGGAAGACTGGAAAACTACCCTGAACTGCAAAGATACTACAATCCTGATACTCCAATCCTTTCAATGGTTCACCCGGATATTTTTAGTTTCTACGCAACTAGCTACAAGCGTTTCACAAGACTAATACCTCGTCCACTCAAATGGTTACTTAAGAAAGTTATAAAGTTTTAAGTACGACAACTCGATGAGTAAACTTATTTATAGCAAAAGGCTCGGCTGGGTTCGGAAGGTGTTGGTACAAGTTTTGAATATTATTTATCCATTGTTGAAAAGCACTATGCCTTTTCCTAAGGTCAAGTCAATTGATGAAACTATTAATGAAATCGTTCAAAATAAATCATCTATTTCTAGATATGGAGATGGAGAATTTTTGTTTATTATTGATAAAATAGATTTAGCTTTTCAAAACTACGATAATCAACTTAGAGCAAGGTTAATCGAAGTTTTATCGTCTAATCTTAAAAACCACCTAGTAGGCATACCTATTGGCTATAACACTTTAGATAACTTAATACCTGATAGCAAAATATTTTGGAAGTCTCAAATAGTTTGGATTTATCCTAGGCTTAGAAAATATTTATCAATTAAAAAACAATATTTTAATGCGAGCATGACACGTATTTATGTCACCTTTGAAGATAAATCGCATTGTGGAGTGCTATTTGGGAAATTGATGAAAATCTGGGAAGGTCGTGATGTCCTTTTAATTGAAGGAGAGAAAAGTAGATTAGGAGTTGGCAATGATTTGTTTAGTAAATCCAATTCGTTGAATCGGATTCTAGCCCCTATGCACCACGCATTTTCAAAATACGATGAAATTGTTGATGAAGTTAAGAAATACTCTTCAGATTATTTAATACTTATAGCTTTAGGCCCTACAGCCACCATATTGGCATATGATCTTCATAAGCTTGGTTATCAAGCTGTTGATGTAGGGAATGTCGATATTGAATATGAATGGTTTCTGCAAAAAGCAGATGCAAAAGTCAAAATTAAAGGGAAATACACAAGTGAAGCGGCTGGAGGTAGAATAGTGCAAGATATTGATAATCCAATATATCATGCACAAGTTGTTAAAAGAATTATCTAGTCAATTGGGGGGAAGAAAAATACATCTTGTAGGACCATGTCTAGGGATGGGGGGGATGGAACGAGCATCCGTTATAATGGCAAATACATTAATAAGGCAAGGTTGTCAAGTTACTTATATGGCCATATTCAAGCACCCTGCATTCTTTCAACTAGACCCCTCGGTCATATTTGTCGAGCCAGAATTTGATGGAAATATTCAAAAGCTGAATCTTTTCAAAACGTTGATCTACATTAGAAGAAACATTAAGAAAAACCAACCCAATGCAGTGTTGGTATATGGGAAATTTTATTCGGCATTGGTCACTTATGCGTTGTTGAGAACTAAGTTTCCTATTTTCATTTCAGAAAGATCAAGTCCGCTGTACGAGTGGAAATTTGTGCAAAAGATATTTATGTCAATAGCATTCCACTGGTCTCCTCCTACAGGGGCGATTGCCCAGACCCAAGTAGCTGCTAACTTTCAAAGAAAGTACTATTCGAGTAAGACAAAAATTACAGTTATTCCCAATGCTGTAAAGAAAATTTCCCTTTTTCCAAAAGTAGAAAGGTCTAAGACAATTTTGGCTGTAGGGAGGTTTAATGACAATCTCAAAGGTTTTGATAGCTTATTGGAAGCTTATGCCCTTGTAAGAAATAATAGAGAATGGAAACTAGTATTTGCAGGTGGTAATGAAGACGGAGAATACCTCAAAAAACTTGCTTCTGACTTAGACATCTTAGATAATATTACATTTTTGGGAAAAGTCAGTGATATTGATATGGTGTATGCCCAATCAGGAATTTTCGTAATTCCTTCTAGAAGCGAAGGCTTCCCTAATGCACTTTGTGAGGCAATGGCAGCGGGTATGGCTTGTATAAGTTTTAACTTTACCGCTGGTCCACGCGAAATCATCACCGATGGCAAGGATGGATTATTAGTGGAAAATCAAAATTTGCAAGCCTTGGCTGAATCGATTGATCATTTGATAGAAAACCCTGAGCTCAGATTCTCTTTAGGAAGTAATGCAGTTTTAATTAAAGAAAAACTCAGTGAGGAAAACATTTCATTGAAGGTAATAAATTTCATAAAAAAGTATTCATAAAAGCTTTTTATGATAGAAATGAAAAAGAAATTTGTTGTGATGGTTGATAAAAATCTACCTACAGATCATTCATTTATCCAAGGGCTTTTTGAAAAAGTATTACCTGAAAAGAGCCAAGAAATAGTATTTGTAGGTTTTCAAGGAGATCTCGATATTGATAGAGAATATATAACTTTTAACTTCATTAAACCATGGTCAGATAATTATGTGCTTAGGAAAACGCAAAAAGTATTTTCCTTTACTTATAATATGTTTAAGGTAAATCCAGATGTTCTTTATACTCGTAATGACCCAACCTATTTAATAATAGGATTTTTTTTTAAGATTTTCAAAAAAAAAGGAGTGCATGTACATCAAATTTCTCATTTGCATGCGTATTCAAAAACTTTGCGAAATAGCTTTGTTTATAGAATAAAGGCTAGCGTAGATTTATTCTTACGTAGATTTTTATTGTCTTATGTCGACCTAATACTGACAATTAGTGAATCAATGAATTTATTCCTAGAAACGGAATGGGCTAAACATAAGGAAAAGCTTCGAGTTTACCCACTAGGAGTGTTGAGTGACGATTTCCCAATATTTATTCCATTTGATGAAAGGAAAATAGACCTTGCATATATTGGGACACTGGCAAAAAGCCGAGAACTCAATGTGATTATTGATGCAATCAAACTATACACTGTGAATTATTCAGATGAGATTGTGCTAAATATTTGGGGAGAATCTCATGAACCAAGAGATAACGAGCTATTAAGACAATATATTAAAGATTTGGGATTAAGAGACAATGTGCTTATGCACGGTAAAGTAGATAGAAAGGAGATTTTAAAATTATTGCCCAATGTCAAGATCGGACTGTCAACTATTCCAGCGAAGGGTTTATTAGTTCAAATTTCACCCACAAAGCTTATGGAGTACTTGGCTGCAGGATGTGAAATTATTGCAACAAAAGGAATCTTAGATCAAGAGAAAATCATAAAAGAAGCCAGTGTTGGCAATTTGATCGATTTCTCACCTAATCAAATTGCAAATGAAATAAATAATATCCTTAATGTGAAGACTAAAAATGAGAGGTTTGGAGATATTGGAAGAACATTCATTTTTCGAAATCGGTCTTATGAGGACATGGGACAAAGATTATTAGATGATATAAAATCAGTTAGTTAGTATGTGTGGAATTTTTGGCTATACGAATTTTAAGAATACGGAATTAGAAAAGGCAAGGAGAGCACTTGACCAACTCACTCACAGAGGGCCCGACCAATGGAGTGACTATTTTGATGAAAAAGTATATTTAGGACATAGAAGGTTGAGTATTATAGACTTGTCTGAAAATGGTCGTCAGCCTATGTTCAACAATGACAAATCTGTTGTGATTACCATCAATGGTGAGATTTATAATTATTTGGAATTGAAAAAGCTATTGATTGATAAATATACTTTTAAAAGTAATTCAGATTCGGAAGTTATACTCAACGGTTATTTGGAGTGGGGAATAGACGGTCTTTTAGAGAGGATTGACGGGATGTTCGCAATTGTTGTTTATGATAATCGTAAAGAAAAAATCTTTTTGGTAAGAGATAGAGTGGGGATAAAGCCGCTGTATTATACTACAGCAAATAATCAAGTGACTTGGTCTTCTGAGTTAAAATCGATAAATAGTTTTCATGATTCACTAGAGATTGATTATACAGCAGTGTATGATTTTTTAACTTATCAGTATATTCCAGCTCCAAAATCCCTTTATAAAAACTGTTTCAAACTAGAGCCTGCACATTACATTGAGATAGATGCCAATGGAAAATTATCCAAGACCAAGTATTGGCAACTTGACCCTACAGAAAAGAATGGAGATGTTGAGACTGCCAGGCAAATTATATTTGATAAAGTTACAGCATCTGTAAAAGAACAACTCGTTGCAGATGTGCCTGTTGGATTTTTTCTAAGTGGAGGGATGGATTCAAGTGCAGTAGTAGCCAGTGCGTCACTAGTAGCAAAAGAACTAAATACTTTTTCTATTGGGTTTGAAGGTAAAGGTGCTAGTGAACTGAAATTTGCAAAAATGGTGGCAAAGAAATGCAATACCAATCACTTTGAGAAATACTTATCTGGCGATAAGGTAAATAATGACTTCCATAAAATATTAGAATGGTATGATGAGCCTTATGCTGATTTATCTTGCTTTCCAACTTACTTGGTGTCAAAATTTGCAAAAGAAAAAGTAACAGTAGTTCTTACAGGTGATGGAGGTGATGAGGTTTTTGGAGGCTACAAATGGTATGAACGTTTTAAAATTCTTGATAGATACTCTTTTAGAAAGTATCAAAGACTTAAAAGACCAATAATGCGTGTAGTAAGCCTTTTTAAAAATAGCACATTGAAAAAGTACACTAGAATGCTTTTTCTAGATGAGTATGAGTTGTACGTGAAGTTATTGGGAGGGTATCTTAAGGAAGATAAAATAGAATTTAAACAGAAATGGAATATTCCAGCAGATTATGATGATTATTGGTATATCAGAAAATACTATAAAGCGAATCTTCCAGTTTATACGAGGCTTCAGTTCCTTGATTTTCATACATATTTACCTGATGACATTCTTACTAAAGTCGATAGAGTGAGCATGGCACTAGCTTTGGAGTGTAGAGTACCCTTACTCTCCCGCAATATTATAGAGTATTCTTTTTCTTTATCAGAAAAAGTAAGATTCCATAAATATGGATTAAAAGGAATTTTCAAATACTCATTTGACTCCATTTTGCCAGCTGAAATTATAAAAAGATCAAAAAAAGGATTTAGTATTCCTGTAAGAATATTGAAGACTAAGGTCATAACTCTACATGAAAATAGATTTATGAGAATTCTAAAAGAAGTTTTTGAGATAATAAAATAGAATGACTCTTAAACTTATTAGAGTGACCACCGTAGCTATCTCTATGAATATCATTATGCGGGGTCAGCTTTCATTTATGAGTCAGCATTTTGAAACTATTGGTGTCACGACCTACGACCCTAAGCATTTTTCAGAATGTCAGAAAAGAGAGCAGATTAGAATGCATAAGATTGAGATGGTTAGAACCATTTCTTTTCTGAAAGACATTAAGGCTCTTTGGAAGTTGTATAGATTCTTTATGACAGAAAATCCCGATATAGTACATAGTCATACCCCAAAGGCAGGATTGTTAAGTATGGTAGCCGCTTGGCTTGCGAGAGTGCCTATCCGGCTACATACAGTAGCTGGTATGCCTCTTACAGAGGCTAAAGGTCTAAGAAAGAGAATTCTTAGCTTCACCGAAAAACTCACATACGCTTGCTCAAATCTGATATATCCTAATTCCTATGGACTACTCCAAATCATAAAAGAAAATGAATTTTGTAGAGTTAATAAACTAAAAGTTATTGCCAATGGAGGAAGCAATGGGGTGGATACAGAATATTTTAGAAAAGACTACGCTGGAAACCCATTTGCTGCAAAACAGAAAATAAGAGATGAATTAGGTATTGAATCAAGTGCAGTTGTTTTTAGTTTTATTGGACGCATAGCAAGTGAGAAAGGAATTGCTGAATTAGTAACGGCATTTAGACGACTCAGGGACAAAACTTCAGTAGGGATAAAGTTAATATTAATTGGGCCTTTTGAAGAAACCTACGGAGTATTAGACAAATCAGACAAAGAGATAATTATTTCAGATACTGACATCATGGCTCTTGGGCGATTTGATGATGTGAGACCTTATTTGCTAGCCAGTGATGTTTACACATTTCCAAGTTATCGAGAGGGGTTTCCTAATTCAGTATTGGAGGCCGGAGCGATGAGTCTTCCTTGCATAGTGACAGATATTAATGGGTGTAATGAAATTATTGAAGATGAAGTCAATGGACTAGTGGTACCTGTAAAGGATGAGGGATCTCTATATCAAGCTATGGCTCGCTTGATGAAAAGCGCTGAAGAAAGAGAATATTTTTCTAAAAATTCGCGGACTGTAATTGAGCAAAAATTTAGGAATGAAGTGGTATGGCAAGGTATCTTAAATGAATATGAGGGATTGTTGTCTAAATAGTAATAACTACATTTATGCTTTCCAAGAAGCAAATATTATTTAATTATCTTAAAAATATTCCTGGTTGGTCAACAAAGAGGAAAATAGTCGTTTTTTCGGTAGATGATTATGGCAATATTCGTCTTGCTTCCAAGGTAGCTCGCGAAAATTTAATAAGAGTTGGATTGAATATGGACAGTAACCGTTTTGATCGCTTTGATGCTTTGGAAACAGCCGAAGATTTAAGCCTTTTGTTTGAAGTACTTACTTCTGTAAAAGATAAAAATCAACGTTCGGCAGTATTTACTCCATTTGCACTTTCTGCCAATATTGATTTTGAACGGATGGAAAAAGAAGGCTACAGAAATTACTATTATCAACTACTCCCTGATACTTTGAATCAGCTTCCAGGTTATGAAGGAACATGGTCTATGTGGCAAGAGGGCATTAGAGAGAAGATATTTTTGCCCCAATACCATGGTAGAGAGCACGTCAACATCAAACTGCTCATGGAGTGGACGGCAAGTAAGAACTCCAAAGTATTAGCTTGTCTTAAAGAGCGCAGTTGGACAGGATTAGAATTTTCGCCTTATCCGACTTTAGATTATGTCTCTGCTTTTTCGTTTGATCAATTCCAAGAGAATAAAAAACTTGCATTGATAGCAGAGGATGGACTTAAAATATTTAAAAAAAATTTCCAATATAAGGCGACACAATTTATTAGTCCTGGAGGATCAGCACACTCGATTTTAGAAAAAACACTATCTGAAGGAGGAATTCGTTTTATTGATAGCCAGCTTTTGAAAAAAGAACATCAAGGTGATGGGAAATATAGTTATAAACTAAATGTATTGGGAGGAAAGAGCCCTTATGATGCTATTTACCAAATTCGCAACAGCGTATTCGAACCTTTACTAAATAAAAATAATGACTGGGTGGATCAAACCCTCTCTGAAATTGAAATAGCTTTTCACTGCCGCAAGCCAGCCATTATAAGTAGTCACCGTGTTAATTTTTGTGGGCATATTGATTCCTCGGTTCGATCCCACGGGTTGAAAGAGCTGCAACGCCTCCTTTTTGCTATTGTGAATAAATGGCCAGAGGTAGAATTCATGGCTTCTAATGAACTGGGTGAATTAATGCTAGAACCGGATAAGCAAAAATGAAAAGGCTACTTTATTTAGGATATTATTTCCAGCAAATGAATTGGAATTTGTTGCGCAAGTTTATGAAGTATCTCAAAACAACGACAGGAAGAGGTAGAACTATTACTTGGCTATTGATTATCTACAATTCATTGAGATATAATGTATCTATTTTGGAATACTTCCAATTTAGATTCTTTGAAAAAACTCCCGATCAAAAACGACTTTGGGCTGGAACCGGCTATATGTATGAATACCAACTTGTGATGAACCCCAAATCAGAAAGAGGCATTTTGGATGATAAAAGATATTTTGCAAAAGAATACAAATCCTTTTTTATACATCAAATAGAGGACTTGGAATCATTGAATGCCGACCCAAGTCGAGTAAAATTGCTACTCAACAACCCTTCAGGAAAAATCGTATTCAAAGCCGCAGATGGTAAATGCGGAAAAGAAGTAGAGATCAGAAAGACGAGTGAATTTACCCAAAAATCCCTAATCGAATATTTAGTGGACACAGATTACGATTTAGTAGAAGAGTTTATAATTCAGCATAAAGAACTCCAAAAATTATCGCCCTCTGCTGTGAATACTATAAGAATATTTACTCAGTTGGACAAAGATAAAGTAGAGGTACTTGGATGCCGACTTAGGATATCTGTTGATTCTCTAGTGGACAATCTCGCTGCTGGCAACTTAGCAGCTCCAATTGATCAAAAAACTGGGATGGTGTCTGCCAACGGAGTTTATAGTGATATTACAAAACAATCAGAAAAAAAACACCCAATAACAAAAGTGTCGATTGTTGGCTTTCAAATTCCATTCTGGTCTGAAGTCTTGACGATGGTAAATAGAGCAGCTCTATTGCACCCTCAAAATAGGTCTATAGGGTGGGACGTAGCTATTACTGATTGTGGCCCAGGTCTGATTGAAGGAAACCATGATTGGTGCAAGCTGCTATGGCAATTGCCTGCCAATCAAGGCCTTAAACCACTATTAGAAAAATATATTTAGGATAAACACCTAGATATTGAAGATTTCGATAATCTAACCATTACATGTATCAATCATTTTTTAAGCGTCCGATAGATTTTATTCTGACTTTGCTAGTCTTGATGTTAACTAGCCCCATTTTTCTGATTACTTGGCTTATCTTAGTATTTCAGAATAGAGGGAAAGCTTTCTTTTTTCAAGAACGCCCAGGGATCAATCAAAACCCTTTCTTTATTATTAAGTTTAAGACAATGAATGATGATCGAGATGAACAAGGAAACTTGTTACCTGATATTCTTCGATTGACATCTTTTGGAAAGTGGGTACGTAAATTGTCGCTTGATGAGTTGCCACAACTCATCAATGTTCTCAAAGGAGAAATGAGCCTTATAGGGCCACGCCCTTTACTATATAAGTATATTTTGCTTTATTCCACTGAGCAAAATAGAAGACATAATGTAAAACCGGGCATCACTGGGTGGGCACAAGTCAATGGACGTAACTCTATCAGTTGGGCAAAAAAATTCGAATTAGATATTTATTATGTTGATAATTTGACATTTGTGTTAGACTTCAAAATTTTCTGGCTGACTATATTGAAAATTCTAAAACAAGATGGGATCAACCAGTCCGAAGCTAGACCTATGCGACCTTTCGATGGAAGTAATTGAAAAAAATGAAAAAAAAACTCTTAATTGTTGGTGCTGGGAATGTTGGGGCTTACCTAGCTTATAATATTTCTGATTTCCCAGAATTTGAAATAATTGGATTCTTAGATGATGATGATGACAAACACAATAATAGTTATAATGGTTATCGGGTGTTGGGCTTTACTTCTGAATATAAAAATTATGTATGTGAAGGATTAAGTGTTGTGATATGCATTCATTCTCCACAGGTTAAGAAAATGCTGTATAATAAAATAAAGAATAGCGAAGTTATTTTTCCTAATTTTGTCTCACCCAAGGCATGGATATCCAATGGCTGCAAAATAGGAAAAGGGGTGATTATATATCCAGGAGTCTCGATAAATTACGAATGTATAATAGGTGATTTTGTCAATATCAATATGAACTGTGCAATAGGACATAATGTGACTATTCGAGCATTCTCTAGCCTTTCTCCAGGTGTCAATTTAGGGGGCTTTACGATTGTTGATGAGTCTGTGGATTTTGGTATCGGGGCTGTAAGTATTCAGAATATTAATGTGGGCGCTTATTCCGTCATAGGTGGACAAAGTATCTTGATAAGAGATGTAGCCGAAGGAGTAAAAATAGCTGGAATACCAGCAAAAGAGATTTAATTATTGATAATATTAAAATATTATGTTAATTAACTTAAAAAATGACAGTGTCTAAAAATCACATCTACCTTTCCGCTCCCCACATGGGAGGAAAAGAGCAAGCCTACATCAAAGAAGCTTTTGATACCAATTGGATTTCAACTATTGGTCCACAGATAAATGCATTTGAAGAAAGCCTTTCTCAATATACACAGACACCCCATGTGGTGGCATTGTCCTCGGGCACATCTGCTATCCATTTAGCCTTAAATATTTTGGGTGTGGGCAGAGGCGATACAGTAATTACACAGTCTTTTACATTTGCAGCTTCAGCATTTCCAATTACTTATTTAGGAGCAAAACCCATCTTTATCGATTCTGAAAAGGACAGTTGGAATATGGATCCTAATGTATTAGAAGATGCTCTTAAACAAATGAACCCGCCAAAAGGGCGGGCAGGCAATTCAGCCCACCAAAAGGGCGGGCAGGCAAATAAACTACCCAAGGCAATCATCCCAGTCCACCTTTACGGTATGCCAGCAAAAATGCAGGAGATTAATGAAGTGGCTTTAAAATATGGTATTCCAGTAATCGAAGATGCCGCAGAGGCATTAGGGTCAACCTATCAAAATAAAAGGTGTGGCTCTTTAAGTGATATGGGAATCTTATCGTTTAATGGGAATAAAATAATTACCACGAGTGGAGGCGGAGCTTTGCTTTCAGATAAAGAACAATATATTAATAAAGCTAAATTTTTGGCAACCCAAGCAAGAGATGCTGCACCTCATTATCAGCATACTCAAATAGGGTATAATTATCGGCTAGGTAATGTTAATGCAGCTATTGGTCTAGGCCAAATGGAAGTATTGGATGAGCGTGTGAAACGTAAAAGAGAAATCTTCAATTTCTATAAAAATGCGTTAACAGGCATTGACGGAATTGCATTTCAACCCGAGCTAAAAAATAGCTTTTCTAATCGCTGGCTGACTGCCATTCTTACGGAATCATTTGAACAGCGTGAAACCATTCGCCTTGCCTTAGAAAAAGAGAATATCGAATCTCGTCCATTATGGAAGCCTATGCACTTACAACCAGTGTTTGCAGATGCGCAATATTTTGGAGGAGGTGTAGCGGAAGACTTATTTAATCGTGGATTGTGTTTGCCAAGCGGAACCGCAATGGATGACTCTGATTTAGAAGGAATAATTGATATCATCAAATCTCAATTTTGAGCGCAGTTCGAAAGAAAAATATCGCTATTATCGGTGCAGGTGGCTTGGGTAGAGAAGTTGCCAATCTCCTTATGCGAGCGCATTCCTTTGCTGGATATTATGATGATAAAGAAGTAGAGAAAGAATATTTAGGGACGTTAGAGGCCATATCTGAAAGCAAATATTTGACTTATCTTCTGGCTTTAGGAAATCCTCTAGTTAAGAAGAAGTTGATAGCAAGACTTAAGAGTAAAAACCTGCAGTTTATTAATCTGATTAGTACCAATACAGTAGTTAATCAAGATCAACTCAAGGGAGAAGGGATAATTATTTGTGATGGTGTAATATCAACTGTTGATTGCCAAATAGGCTCACACGTACTCTTAAACTTGAATGTTACCATTGGCCACGATGTTGTCATTGGAGATTACTGCTCCATTATGCCAGGTGCAAATATATCTGGTAATGTCTCCATTGGAGAAGCTACACTCATTGGTTCTGGAGCTGTAATTTTACAAGGCATTAACATTGGTTCTAACGTTAGAGTAGGCGCAGGGGCTGTAGTTACAAAAGATGTTCCTGATAACACTACAGTTGTAGGCGTTCCTGCAAGACCCGTGAGTGTTTAATCGTTGAACTGCTTATTTGTTTAAAAACTCCAAGCTTATCAATTTTTATAAAGTGACATAGTTCACCACGTGACTAAACGAATCAGCATCTCGACACATCAACTTTTTTCTAAACAATTCTTCTTTTTTGTCTAAACAAATCAACACCTTAACAATTCAACTCTTCAGAGAGTACAAACCTTCCATTTTTTTTCTCCTTCGTTTTCTTGGAGTGTACATTTTAGGCAATATTGCTTACGGGTTGTGGGTAGTAAGTTTTGGCCTAATTGCCGATTCTTTTACGCTTATGGTGGCCGATCATTCCGCTAGTTTGTTAAACTTAATTGGTTTAATTACAACCGTGGAGCCCTCAGCTATTTTGCCCAACGCCTCTTTAATGCATAATGGTCAAGTAGTTGTTAATGTCTATGAAGGATGTAATGCAATTAACGTATCTATTTTGTTTGTTGCTTTTCTTTGCGCGTATAAAGGTAGCTTAAATCGGACACTCGTTTTTTCTTTGGTTGGACTAGTCAGCATTTACTTATTCAACTTATTAAGAGTAGGAGGATTATTCTTAGTTGCACTTTATTTTCCTAACCATTTATACCTAATGCACAAATTTGTGTTTACAGGTGTTATTTATGCCTTTGTATTTGGGTTATGGTTTATTTGGGTAACAAAAATCAACCCTGCTGCTGGCCGGCCATAGCCGTCAGGTTAAGCTCATAAGTGCGTCATAATGAGATGGTTTGCTTTTTTTTGATTCCAATAATAGTAATTGAACGATGTTGATTAAATCCTGTAGCAGCAGCACTAACTTATCAGGGGATGTAATTATTTGCCTTACCAGGTAGTTAATCCTATAGGCGTGTTTGTAATATTTCCATAGGCTCAAAGTTTTGCCTGGTAATTGTTTATTAATCAATTGAGTTAGATAATTGCCTATTTTCATATGTGCCAATAGCCATATTAACTTTGCAATTAACTGGCATTCAAACCTGTGGATTTTTATTTCTTTTACTTTATCTATTTTGGTTTGTGA
>JAKISE010000065.1 GCA_021648745.1 Cyclobacteriaceae bacterium | reverse complement strand
CAGTCATTTGCTCGGTATTTGGTACTCACCAATATTCAACATTGTTTCCGTTCCAAATACCTGTGCGAATGCCTGACTAACAGCATCTTAAAGCTTTCATAACGAAGTCCCTTGCGGATTTAAGGTAGTAAGAGATTGTTTATGCTGACGTACAACAATACCATATATGCATTGGTTTTTAGCCATTTATTTATAATTATTGTGTTGGTTTTTAGCCATTTATTATATATAATTGCATTGGATAATGTCCAATAACTATATGAAACGAAGCATTTACAAATCACTATTAAAATGGAAAGAAGAAACCAACCGAAAACCTTTGCTTCTAAGGGGAGCAAGGCAAATTGGGAAGACCTATATAGTTGACAAACTTGGCAAGAACGAATTTAGAACAAGTATTACATTAAATTTTGAGAGAAACCCTGAATATAAAGCTATTTTTTCGAGCTACAACCCTACTGAAATAATAGAAAAAATAATACTCTATACTGGAAAGCAAATTTTAAAAGGTAAAACACTTCTTTTTTTAGATGAAATTCAAGAGTGCCCAAAAGCGATTATGTCGCTTAGGTATTTTTACGAAGAAATGCCCGAAATGCATATTATTGGCGCAGGCTCCTTGCTTGAGTTTAGTTTGCAATCTGCAGATTATAGAATGCCTGTAGGTCGTGTACAATATTTATATATGTACCCATTAAGTTTTAGTGAATTTTTAATTGCACTAAGCGAAAAACCCCTAAATGATTACATTTTAAATACTAATAACTTACCAAAAATACCAAATGAACTACATGTAAAGTTAATAGACTATGTACGTAAATATTACATTATTGGAGGCATGCCTGCGGTTGTAAATAAATATATATCAACAAAAGACGTTTTAGCATGTCAACGCATTCAACACTCCATACTAGAAACGTATCAAGATGATTTTGCAAAATACACCCGAAAATCTCAGTTAAAATATGTTAAAAAAGTATTCTCTGTTATTTCAACTCTAATTGGGCAAAAAGTTGTTTATACAAACATCGATAGCGTTGCAAAATCCAGGGATTTAAAAGCCGCATTTGAGCTATTAGAAACTGCAGGAATAATTTACAAGGTTAAAAGAACTAGTGGGGCTGGATTACCTTTTGAAGCAAGCACTAAAGAGAATTATTATAAACCAATTTTTTTAGATATTGGGTTAATGCATGCTATAAATGGCATTTACAGTGAAACAATTAAAGAAGAAGATTTAACAGCTATTTATAAAGGTGCTGTTGCAGAACAATTTGTTGGACAAGAATTATTGGCTTTAAGCAATAATTATATGAAGGCGAGCCTTTACTACTGGGCAAGAGAAGCTAAAAACAGTAGTGCAGAAATTGATTTTCTGCTATCAAAAAACGAAAAAATTATTCCTGTAGAAGTAAAATCAGGTAAAAAAGGAACACTAAGAAGTTTATTGCTTTTTTTAGAAACCTATAAGGCTAGGCAAGGCATAAAAATATCTCAGGCTGTTTATAAAAAAGAGGCTAATTTACTTTCAATTCCTTTTTATGCCATAGCTCAATTATTAAAAGAGTAATGCCCTGATATCCGCAAAGTAATACGATTTGTGTGCACAAAAATTAATGATTTTCTAATGGCTAAGAGATGAGTTCTTGAAAAAAAGCAACTTTGAGCGCAGTTAAAATGAGGACGAGTGGAGCAGATATTTTTTTTAAAGGGAGCATTGAGGTTTACAGTTGTACACTGTTGGAAGAATATTGCTACAACAAAAAGAATAATTATTGTCTGAATCATATTTCGCGCAGGGCGAATCATATGTTTTAGTAGTTCAAAAAATTGTAACTTAACACACAAACCAACTAAGCAACCAACAAAACTAACAATTAATACTTCGATTTGAAATATTAACACTAACAAGCCCTATTTAGCAATTAATCTTATCTCGGGCAAATAAATATTCATCAAATCTATTCTCATCACTTTCAAGTTCCTTTCATAGGTATTCATCAGATACAAATGGTTTACTTTCATTCCAGAATCAACATGAATATCCTTATTTTCTATATCACCTTCTCGCACAATTCTGAGTGTATAATATTGAATATCAGCATTCCCATTATGGATGGTAATTTCATTAAAATCTGAAATTTCAGGATCATTGTACAGGTTCTTTTGACCTATTTCAGCATTCAGGTAAACTTGAAAATTCTTGAAATCATAATGGGGGTTATTATTATCATAATTACGATAGAATCGCCTATCTCCTTTCTCCAATATAAAATTTTTAACAAGCTCAAATTCCTGAATAGAAAAATCTTTAGTGATATCAACAAATTTTTTTTTGCTGGGATAAAACATACTCGTCAGGATAAAAAGCTCTAGAATTAATTTCATGCCTACTTACCGTAAGTAATAATTATTCTACCCAATCGGCAATAAATAAGTTGGTGTCGCGGGTTCCTCCATTATTTCGGTTAGAGGAGAATATAATTTTTTTGCCATCAGGTGAAAACATTGGAAAAGCATCAAAAACTGAATCGTGAGAAATTTGCTCTAATCCTGTTCCATCTATATTTATCATAAAGAGATTAAATTCAAACCCTCTATGTCCTTTATGGTTAGATGCGAAAATAATTTTTTCGCCCGAAGGATGGAAGAACGGAGCCCAGTTGGCTTTACCCAAATCTGTCAATTTTCTTAAATCAGACCCATCTGCATTGCAGATATATAGTTCCATATTGGTTGGAGCTACTAAACCTTGAGAAAGTAAATCTTTATACTCTTTCTTTTCTTCATCGGTAGAAGGGCGAGACGATCTAAATATTAATTTGGTTCCATCTGGAGAGAAAAATGCACCTCCATCATACCCTAATTCCGTAGTAATTTGCTTTACATTACTGCCATCAATATCCATGGTATAAAGTTCCAAATCACCAGTTCTATCAGATGTAAAAACAATTTTATCACCTTGAGGCGAAACGGTGGCTTCAGCATCATACCCTGGTTCGTTGGTTAATTGGCTAGTAATATTACCCTCTAAATCAGCTACAAAGATATCATAGGTGCTGTAGATAGGCCATAAATACTTACCGCCTGGCTCACGAACCGGCTCTGGTGGGCAATTGTCTCCACCTAAATGGGTAGAAGCGTAAACAATGGTAGAATCGCCCGGCATAAAGTAAGCACAAGTGGTCCGTCCTTTACCCGTACTAATTAATTGAGGCCTTTCGGTTTTCATATTAGCTGTAGCCACATCAAAATAATAAATCTGATCGCACTGTACATCCCAGGCAGTATTATTTGATTGGAAAACAACTTTGGTGTTATCAAAACTCCAGTATGCTTCAGCATTATCTGCTCCAAAAGTTATTTGTTTAATGTTTTTAAAATGGGTTTCATCAGGATATAATAGGCTGCTTACTGAATCTTGAGTGACTTCGATTTTCTCCGATTCTGACTCTGTTGTATTATCGCTGTTCGAGCAAGCTGTAAACAGAATAGCTCCGATTAATAAAAGGAAATAGTTGGCTTTTGAATGCATAGTTTGAGTTGAAATTTGTATGAATGGCAAAGATGATAAAACTTAGAATAATTCTATTGCTTAACTACTGTAAATTCTACACGTCTGTTAAGTCTTCGAGTTTTTTCAGATTTATTTGAAGCAATTGGTTTAGAGCCACCATACCCCTTACCAGAAAGGCGGTTAGAAGAAATGCCATTATCTATAAAATATTTAACTACTTCATCTACCCTTTCTTGGCTTAGCTTTTTATTTAAACGAGAATTGCCCACATTATCGGTATGCCCTCCTAATTCAATCTCCATAGTATCGTTATCCTTCATCATTTGAATCATTAAATCCAGTTGCTCATACGACTCTTCTAAAATCTCTGTTGTTCCTCTTTTAAACAGAACAAGGTCAAGTTTTACCGTGGTGCCTTTTTCGATAGGTTGCAGCTCAATATTATGTTCTAATTGACTAGGTTGATTGGATGATATGTTTATTTTTTCGCTATGGCTTATATAACCATCGGCCTCAACGACTAGTGTATATTCGCTAGCACTTGGCAAATCGAAGGCATAAGCAGTAGCCAGAGTTTGATTATTTTCAAAACCGGTGGAGCTAATCCGTATGGTGGCAGAAATTGGGCTTTTTGTTTTAACATTAATAATTGATCCTAGAATTTGTTTAAAGGCAACTGATTTAGAAGGCTCCTTTTCGACACTAAAAACAGCAGTATCCATCGGTAACTCTATTTCATAGCCAATTGTTTCAGCCATTTTGGGTATGGGCATGTCCTTGAAATGAATATCACCATACCCATCGCTGTTTTTTGTACTGGTGTACATAGCCAAAGCCTTATCTGCTAAGTACTGATAATACATCTCCGCCCCTTCCGTGTTTACATCTGGCCCCAAATTCACAGGTTTCGACCAATTTGTCCAGCTTTTATCCAATCGTTTGGATGAAAAAATATCTTTGCTTCCCATACCCCCATGCCCATTTGAAGAAAAGTATAAAGTTTTATTATCCGCGGCTAAATAAGGTGTTACTTCCTGGTACATAGTATTAATTTGATCTCCCAGATTTTTAGGTTCCGACCAAGCGTTTAATCGAGGCAACCAAAAACTTACATAAAGATCTTCTGCTCCTCTTGTTTTAAAAGACTCTAATGATAGCATCATTACTTTTTTATCATCTGAGATAGAGATGCTATGATTATCAGATAAATTATAGAAATAACGGACCGTTGAAGTAATTGGAACCGTCCAATATTTAGGAGGATCGATAGGATCTACAACTGAAACACCTCTTGATTTGGGGGTTTTACCATCCAACTCGTAAATATTATAGAGGTACATTTCGTTTTTAAGACCAAACCCAATGACACCATTATGAAACTGATTATTTAACAAAAACCCAATATTTTGAGGAGATGACCACTTGCCTGAAGTAGAGTCTAAACTACTATACCAAATATCACCCAAATCCATTTTTCTCCCTACATTTTGAGAATGATGAGAACGAATAAAATAGACTGTTCTTCCATCAGGGCTGAGTACTGGATTTTGTTCATCGGCATAGGAATTAAAAATTGGTTCTTTGCCCACCAAAGAATGTTGGCTTACTCCTTTAAAAGTAACTAATAAGAAGATTATAAAAAATACTGCTTTCTTCATTTCAAGAATACCCTCTTTTTACAATAGGTCAATCCAAAAGTCAAAAAATAAATTAGCGTCATTGCGAGGAACGAAGCAATCTCAATGAAATATTCTGATTAATTAATGAGATTCTTCACTTCGTTCTGAATAACGTTCCTTTTTTGACATCTTCATTTTTGTTATTGGTATACATAACAATGATACTAAATTATGACAATTATTTACTTACAAAAGGGTTGCCAATTATTGAAAACCTCCATAGAAGATTAGCATCTTCACCTGCATAATCAACTCCAATTCGTTTGGTAGCTTCTAATTCACCTTCAAAATCAGAATTTCTAGATTCAATCCAAACTTTATTCCCTTCTAAACTTTCTCCATTAAGTTGCTTATCAATTCCTAATGCTTGAGCCAAGCGGGCAGGACCACCAGTGAGTAGTTTACCATTTACATTCATTTTCCTTCTAGCGTACATTTCTTCCAATCCATCGGTTGGCTCGATGGCTCGGATGAGAACGGCATCTGCAAATTCTTTTTTATTTGTAACTACATTAAATAAATAATGCATGCCATAGACAAAATAAACATAGGCAATTCCACCCTTTTCATACATAATTTGGGTTCGAGGTGTTCTTTTATTGGAGTAAGCATGGCAAGCCTTATCGGTTCTACCATTATAAACTTCCGTTTCTACAATAATTCCAGAAGTTAGAATGCCGTTAGTTTGGGTACAAAGTTTGCACCCAATTAGGTCTTGAGCCATTTGAACCCGAAATATGCAATAGAAATTCTATTACTAATACAAACTGCTGCAAATCAGTCGTTTTACTAAGTTTATCCTCTTAACCATAGCGGTGCTATGCTTTTCGAATATAAACTTCTGATTTATTGCATTTTGTCTTCTCATTACGAATTCTATTGCATAATCCGGGTTGAACTACAACGGGGTTGATGTAGAAAGATTTGAGAAGTTTAGGCATAAAAAAACGTCATTCCCATTTACATGGAAATGACGCTGTCTATTATTATTTAATCATTCGCATACTTATCACTATACTGTTTATACAATGCTTGCTGTTCGCCTTCCAGCTGAATGGTTTTACCATCAATATACGCATGGGTTAAATTATTCGTCATCATATCAAGAGCATCACCTTTAGATACAAATAAAGTAGCACGTTTGCCTTCCTCTAAAGAACCTACCTCACTATCGATACCCAACACTTTAGCTGCATTTAGAGTAATTGCTTGCACGGCTTCTTCCTTACCCAGCCCATACGCTGCTGCGGTACCTGCATAAAAAGGAAGGTTTCTAGCACGAGCTAGCATTCCGTTATGCGATAAGGCAATAGTTACTCCAGCTTTAGTAAGCAAGCCTGCTAATTCATAAGGCAGCTCAACTACTTCATCGCTAGATGGCAAACTATGTACATTTGGCAATATTACGGGTATCTTATTCTCAGCTAAGAAAGAAGCTGCATCTAGTGCCTCAGTACCAGCTAATATTACTATTTTTTGCACTCCTTTTTCTTGCCCAAAACGAACTGCTTGCACAATTTCCTTTGCGGAATTGGCACGGATATATAAGATTTTTGAACCATCGAATAATCCAGTCATTGCTTCCATTTTTAGATTACGCTCTTTACTACTCGACTCTAAATAGCTTTTAGCATCATCAAAAAATGAAACAAGTTCTTCCACTTGGCTATCGTACTTTTTATTGGGCTCGCGAATCCAAGTAAAAGTGGAAAAATCAAAATGACCTCCCATTTTACTAGGCCAACTCATATGAACTCCAACATCAGCTTTCAATACAGCATCTTCCCAGTTCCAACCCTCTAAATTCATTACAGAGGAAGTACCAGAAATGCGTCCGCCCATAGGAGTAGTTTCTGCCACTAAAATTCCATTATATCTAAGTGTTGGCGGTATTTTACTATCTGTATTATAGGCCACCAATGAACGAATATGAGGCTTTAGTTGTCCTGTTTCGTTCGCGTCTCTAGTTGCTCTTACCGCACTCACTTCTTCTAAGCCTAAGCTAGAATTAGGTAAAATAAAACCAGGATAAACGTGCTGGCCTGTAATATCTATCACTGTGTAACCCGCCACATCAATTTTAGATCTAGTGGCATCACCAACCAAGGTGATTTTCCCTTCATCAAACCCAATTAATGAGTTTTGAATAACTTTTCCATTACCCAAATGTGCAATTCCACCTTTTAAAAGAATGGCATTAGGTTGAGGTTCAGCAGGCTGAGGCAATTGAGCCATTACTGCTGATGCTGAGAAAACAAGTATGAATGTATATAAAAAATTCTTCATGTTCTTATTGATTTAATGTGTTTAGGTCAACAGTTAGGTCATCGCAATGGAAGGATTTCGGAATCATACCATGTGATTTTTGCATCTTCCCTCCCCCTTTCTTCGTTGCTTTCATTTTCTGAATTAATCGAGCACGTTCCTTTTCAATCCACTGATCCATATCTGCATCTTTCTGTGCATCAAAATAAATAACGCCATCGATAATGGTGGTTTCTACTTTGGTGTATACTGATAGTGGGTTATTTGACCAAACCACAACATCCGCATCTTTGCCCACTTTTAAACTACCCATTCTCGTGTCTAAATGAAGTAGTTTCGCAGGGTTTAATGTTACCATTTTCCAGGCATCTTCTTGGCTCATCCCTCCGTACTTCACCGATTTGGCTGCTTCTTGATTTAGCCTGCGACCCATTTCAGCGTCATCTGAATTAATTGCCACAATTACACCTGCATTATGCATAATAGCTGCATTATAGGGGATAGCATAACGAACTTCCCATTTATAGGCCCACCAGTCGGAAAATGTAGAGGCACCCACACCGTGCGCCTTCATTTTATCAGCTACTTTATACCCTTCCAAAATATGTGTAAAGGTGTTTACTTTAAAATCAAATTGGTCAGCCACTTTCATCAACATATTAATTTCTGACTGAACGTAGGAGTGGCATGAAATAAAACGCTCTTTATTAATAATTTCAAGCATTGTTTCCATTGCCAAATCTCTACGTGGTGCTAAAGCACCAACTTTTGCTTTCCTAGACAAACCATTATAGGAGCTCCACTTTTTACCGTACTCTACAGCACTCGAAAAAGCATCCATATACACTTGCTCAACACCCATTCGGGTTTGAGGAAAACGAATTGAATTTGAGTTTCGGCTTCTTTTCACATTCTCACCTAAGGCAAATTTTATGTAGCCATCGGCTCCTTTAATCTTCATCTCTTCTGGACTTGCTCCCCAACGAAGTTTAATTAAAGCCGATTGCCCACCAATTGGATTAGCGGAACCGTGCAGAATTTGTATAGCTGTTACACCCCCAGCCAAAGCGTTATAAATATTATAATCGGTGGGGTTAAGCACATCGCCTATTCTAACCATTCCTGAGTTGGTTGCAATATCATTTATAGATGAAGCTCCAATATGCGAATGTTCATCGATGATACCAGACGTAACGTGCTTGCCTGTAGCATCAATTACTTTAGCGCCAGATGCTGAAAGGTTTTTACCAATTTTGGAAATTTTACCATTCATTAATAAAATATCTGTTTGCTCAAGTATACCTTCAGTTTCATTCGTCCAAAGTGTAGCATTCTTAAGCAGCACAGTTTCGGTTTTAGGTACTTCTATATTTCCATGAGCTACAAAGGGATATATCATTTCACCCAAAGCAGGTTTTTCTTCCTCTTTCTTATCTTTCTCCTTCTCTTCCTTGGGATCTAAATCACCTGTTTTTGTTGCAGTCCAGTTAATCCAACTTCCATCAACCAATTGGCCTTTACCTTCCCAACCATTATCGGTTGTCCAACCCGAAAGTCGAACTAGGCCTTCCACTTCTTGAGGCGAATAATTAAACTCAACTAAGTCTTCCCCAAATTTCGATTTTAGTTTGATGTTAGTTGTGTCATTAATAACAATCTTAGCTGACTGATGACCAGCTTTTCCTGATACTTCTAGCTTAAATTGAGTAGAACCTACTGCGAGGTTATATTTTCCTTCAAAATCTACTTTTTCAAGAGGCTTAAATTCATAGCGTGTACCCTGTACCCAGTTTTCGAGTATGCTTGATTTTTTCTCAAAAATAGGCTTTGATGTAATTATAAAATTGGCAATTTTTCCTTTTTGCAGTCCTCCTAATTGGTTTGTAGCATTTAACATGGCTGCTGGTGTATAAGTCATTGCTTTAAGCGCAGCTTGTTCTGACAATCCATTTTCAATGGCTTTACGCACGTTGGGCAAATAGTCTTTAGCAGACTTTAAGCCTTTGGCTGTAAAGGCAAAAGAAACTCCATTGGCAGCTAAAACACCTGGATTTGTTGGTGCTAATTCCCAATGCTTCATTTTGGCCAATGACACATCTTTTGCCTCAAATGGATCATCTACCTCATAAGCTTTTGGGTAATTAATAGGAATAATAAATTGAGCTCCAGTTGCTTTAATTTCGTTAATACGTTGGTATTCATCACCTCCGCCTTTAATGATGTATTGTACACCAAACTCATCTCCAAGTTTATCTGCACGCAAGGCATTCAACCAACTATTAGCATCAAACACTTGAGGTAATGATTGAGACAAAATCCAGTGTTCTAAGCTAATATCTTTAAACGGACGAGGACTCTGAGCTTTATACCAATTTGCATCCAAATAGGTTTGGCGTAAAACAGCAATAAAACCCATTGTTGAAATAGGATATAATTGAGTTGAACTGCCTTTGGTAAAGGAGTAATTTGCCGTGGCGTGCTCATTTAAAAGCACTTCATTGGCTCTATCTGTAGAGAGGGTAACCAATGCTCCAGTGCCTCTAGCCAACCCATCTGCTCTGTAGGTAAGAACAGCTCCAAACCCTTGCGCACGAAGGGATTTAGCCGTTTTAGCATCTACACTAAACTTGCTAGCCGCACTGTACTCAGCTTTTATAGCTTGGTTACTGTTAAATGCTCCTTTAGTTGTAGTCTGAATTTGTTCTGCATTGCTCCAAGGACTTTTGCCTCGTTTATGTTTTTCTGTGGGTAATCCATAATTGGTAAAAGGATCTATTATAGATGGATATACATAGTTCCCTTTCAGATCGATAATTATGTATCCTTTAGGAATAGTTATTCCGGCTCCTACCTGTACCACTTTGCCTTCTTTAATAAGAAGTGTGGCATTTGCAATGGTAGTTTGATAATCAACCACCACAGTTCCATTGATTAGTGCATAGGCTTCAACCCGCTCGTCTCGAACATCGTTTCGAGGAAAGGTTTCTTGCGCAACACTTGCAAAAACAGTTGCCAGTATAAGGCAACCAGCTAGTATTATTCGCTTCATTGATAAGTTATATTTAGTTGAAATGGAAAGTTACTAAAAAGCTCCCCTAATTATGGGTGGGTGTTATAACATTTATGTAAGCGGTTGTAGGCTGACACAAGACTAGAGGGGAAAGTATAAAACAAAATTACTAATCATACTTTTATAAGATTAGTTGGCATTAAAATTGCAATTTTATTTATAAATGAAACCACCCAAAATTTGAATTATGAAAAATCTTTTCTTAACAACCTTAACTCTAGTTGTTGTCCTTACTTCAGCTTATTCACAAGAATACTTTTCTAAAGGAAGTAATGTAATTACTGGAAATTTCGTCTTAGGTTTCTCTAATAATGATTCAAATAACGATAATGCAAATTCGATATCTGAAAGTAAAACTCTAGGTTTTTCTACGACATACGGCAGGTTTATAAAAAATAACTTGTCTCTTGGTGTAGGACTAGGAATTAATAAAAACAGCAATGAGTTTAGTAGCACTTATTCTGATAGCACTTTTAACATTAGATATAACGAGTATAATACTATATCATCCAATATTTTTCTAAGAAAGCACTTTCCAATTAGTGAGAAATTTGGAGCTTTCCTTAACACGAGTATATTCTATAATTTCATCAGTTCTTTAAACACCTCAACGAGTGATGTATCCGAACAAACAAATGAAGATAGTAGTAACCGACTTGGCTTATCAGCAGGTTTAGGCATTTATTATTTTGTGCATAATAGATTTTCCTTATCACTGAATATAGGCTTTCTAAATGCTTCAACATTAATTAGGGAAACAACGAATGGCACTCCTAATAACTTAGAAAACAGAAAATCAACAAACTTTCAAGCAAGGTTTATTAATCAAATATCATTAGATCAATTATTTACAATTAATTATCACTTTTAAATCGAATTTATTTTACCCAAATGCTTTAACCCGAAATATGCAATAGAAATTCTATTACTAATAACCTGAGTTCGGCCTAAGGAATGCTGTCAGCTTTAGGCGAAACTTTCATAAACAACTTAGATTTTTGTAGGACTAACTGGTTAATTCAAGAAAATATAAGGCAGTTTAGGGAAGTTTCGATAAAGCCCAAAGGGAAAATATCTAGCAGGCAATCTTTTGAAGATAAAAATCTTGAAATAATCCATTATATCTACGTTTTTTATCTTCAAAACCTCACCCACTATTTTATTTTCTGGCAGCTACTCCTTAGGCCGAACTCAGGTTATTATAAATAAATGCTCGGCATGCCGAGCATTTATTGTATTAATTCCTATCTTTATGTTGTGCTTAACATGGGCAAACGAGCAATGAGGATTCAACTTTTAGACAAAAAAAAGTCCTCCATTTCTGGAAGACTTTTAAAGTGGTGATAGGTGGGCTCGAACCACCGACTCACGGATTTTCAGTCCGATGCTCTACCAACTGAGCTATATCACCCTCTTTTGGAGGCACAAAGGTAACAGAAATATTTATGTTGCCAATGGTGTAGTGTTAAAATTCTTTTGAAATTGAAAAAGTATGCAATATTTACAACAATTTATATTCGTTTTGGTGTTGGCTGTAGCAGCTTACCTCTTAATCAAGAGGGTGAAGTTTATAAAAAGAGGCATTTCTTTAGGAAAACCACTGGATAGAACAGACCAAAGTTCAGCAAGGTGGAGGTCGATGCTTTTAGTGGCTTTTGGACAAAAGAAAATGTTTAAAAAACCTCTGCCAGCCTTTTTGCATTTGTTTGTGTATGTAGGGTTTTTAATCATAAATTTAGAAGTACTCGAATTTATTATAGACGGGCTTGCTGGCTCACACCGCATTTTCGCTCCCTACCTAGGTAGCTTTTATACAGTGTTAATGAACTTCTTTGAATTTTTAGCGGTAGCCGTACTCATATCTTGTGTCATTTTCTTAATTAGAAGAAACATTATTAAAGTACCGAGATTTCATAAGCCTGAAATGAAAAAATGGCCAACTCTCGATGCCAACATTATTCTTTTTATAGAAATTATTTTAATGATGGCTATTCTTAAGATGAATGCCGCGGACCAAGTATTGCAAGCTAAAGGAGCAGAACATTATACAAACACAGGTACGCTATTTTTTAGTTCTTTTCTCATGCCATTCTTCGAAAATTTTGAGGTAGGCACGCTAATAATTTATGAACGAGTTTTCTGGTGGTTCCATATCATTGGTATTTTAGGGTTTGCAGTGTACGTAACTTATTCGAAACACCTCCATATATTTTTGGCTTTTCCTAATACCTATTATGCGAACCTAAACCCAATGGGCAAGGTAACCAATATGGATAGCGTAACCAACGAGGTTAAATTGATGCTAGGTATGCCTGTGGAAGGTGATGCTTCCACCCCACCAGCTGAGGTAGGGCGTTTTGGTGCCAAAGATGTAAACGACCTGAGCTGGAAAAGCTTAATGGACTCTTTCACATGTACCGAGTGCGGTAGGTGTACTGCAGAATGCCCTGCCAACCAAACAGGTAAAAAATTGTCGCCAAGAGCCATTATGATGGCCACTAGAGATCGGGTAGAAGAGGTGTTAACTGATAATAAAGGACTAGAAAATGGTAAATCGTTGCTCAACGATTTTATTTCTAAAGAAGAGATCAATGCCTGTACATCCTGTAATGCTTGTGTAGAAGCCTGTCCTGTGCTCATAGACCCACTATCAATTATTCTCGAGTTAAGGCGTTATGTTTCAATGGAAGAAAGTGGCTCTCCTGCAACATGGAATTCAATGTTCCAGAACATAGAAACCAACTTTGCTCCTTGGAAATTTGCTCCAACCGACCGGTTTAATTGGGCAGATGAATTAAAGAAGAATTAAACTATTGTTAATCACACATTACAAACTGTACATTAATATGTCTACATATATAATTCCAACAATGGCTGAGATGAACGCCAAGGGCGAAAGTCCTGAAATTCTATTTTGGGTAGGTTGTGCTGGCTCATTTGATGACAGGTATAAAAGTGTGACCAAAGCCTTTGTAAAAATATTAAACAAAGTGGGCATTTCGTTTGCCGTACTTGGCCAAGAGGAGTCTTGCACAGGCGATCCTGCGAGAAGAGCAGGAAACGAATTTCTTTTCCAGATGCAGGCCATGTCGAACATACAAGTGCTAGATGGGTATAACGTAAAAAAAATTGTAACAGCCTGCCCTCATTGCTTTAACACCCTAAAAAATGAATACCCTGAGTTAGGTGGTAATTATGAAGTTATTCATCATTCTACTTTTTTACAGCAATTAATTGATGAAGGAAAAGTAAAGCCAGCCGATGGCAACCCATTTAAGGGCAAAAAAATCACCTATCACGATTCTTGCTATTTAGGCAGGTCGAATAAGGTGTATGAAGCTCCCAGAAGAGTACTAGAAGCCTTAGATGTGGAATTAGTTGAAATGAAACGTTGTAAAACCACTGGGCTATGTTGTGGCGCTGGTGGTGCGCAAATGTTCAAGGATGCTGAACCTGGAGATAAAGAAATAAATGTGGAACGCACCGAAGAAGCCATAGAAACAGGTGCCAATATAATTGCTTCAGCGTGTCCATTTTGTTTAACCATGCTAGCAGATGGTGTTAAAGCTAAGGACAAAGAATCGGATGTTAAAGTGTTTGATTTAGCCGAACTTATTGCCAAGGCAGAAGATTTATAACTAAGAATATAGAAATATGAGTAAATACATCATCTGATGTAATATATTTGAGATACGTAAACCTATTTATTTTACATCCGTTTTACTTAGTTATGTTTTTACCCTTCAACCAATTACCAAAATCTGCCCGCGTTTGGATTTACCAATCCAATCGAGATTTAACAACATCGGAGAATGAAGCCATTGCAAAACAGCTTACTGCTTTTTGTGAAGGATGGAGCGCTCATGGTGCAGGCTTGAAAAGTTCTTTTCAAATATTGCATCATAGATTTATTGTAATTGCTGTTGATGAAGGCTATAATATGGCTACGGGCTGTTCCATTGATTCTTCGGTTAATCAGATTAAGCATATTGAAAATAAGTTTGGCCTTAATTTTATGGATCGTACACAAGTTGCTTTCTATATTGACGAACAACTTTATATCGAATCCCTATCAGCCATAAAGGCTAAGGTAAATGAAGGAATTATTTCGGCAGAAACAAAAACGTTTAATAATTTAGTAGAAACCGTTGGTGATTTTAATTCGAGCTGGATGGTATCAGCGAGCAACTCTTGGCTTAAAAGATATTTTTAAATGACTAGATTAATTTTAAGTGTTCTTTTTAGTATAACGGTAATTTTTGTGCAGGCACAAGGCATAAAAAAGGCTGATAAAAAATATAAACGTGGAGAATATGAAGTAGCCATTGCTAAATACAAAGCCAAGCTTAAATCACCTAAACACGCAGCTAAAGCCAATTTTAAAATTGCCGAAGCTTATCGGCTTTCTAACAGGTTAAAGCAAGGAATTCCTTATTATGAGGCTGCTATAAAAAACAGATACAAAAATCCCATGTCTTATTATTATTTGGCGTTTGGCTATAAAGAGATAGGAAATTACGAGAAGGCTGAGGAGCGGCTAAATGCTTTTATTAAAGTATCTAAAGATGATGACATGCTTGATTTAGCACAAATTGAATTAGATAATTTAATTCAATTAGGCCAGATTACAGATTCTAAAACCTATTTTAAAGTAAAAAATTTAAAGGTTATTAACACCATGCATGCTGAGTATAGTCCTGTGTATAAAAACGGGGAGCTATACTTTACTAGTAATCGCCAAAGCAATAAAGTGTATAAAGCCACAGGCACTGGGTTTACCGATATCTATAAGGTAAAAACAAAAGGGGCTAGAGTTGATACTACTACACTTACCAAGTTGCCTGAAATAATTAATGATGTAAACGCAAATAACGGCTCTATTACCTTTTCACCTGATGGTAAAACCATGGTTTTTGCTAAAGGAAATACTGGTAAGCGCAAAGGAGCAGCAGAAGTAAATTTATATATATCGAGGTATAGAAATAACTCTTGGTCAGAGCCTCGCATTTTACCTATAAGTAAACAAGATGCTTGGGATTCATCTCCGGCATTTAGTCGTGATGGAAGAACGATATACTTTGCTTCCAACAGAAAAAATTCTAAAGCTCAAGGCGGCATCGATTTATATTCTGCTCGAATGAGCAGTAGAGGCAGATTTAGTAAGGTTAAAAATTTAGGCACCCCAATTAATACGGCTGGCGATGAATTGTTTCCTTACATAGCTGATGATGGAAAGCTATACTTCTCATCAACCGGGCACCCAGGATTTGGTGGACTCGATTTATTTGTTGCTACTAGAAAAAGTGGTGAAGTATATGTGCAAAACCTAGGGAAGCCCGTAAATACTCCAAGCGATGATTTTGGTATGTATTTGTTTAAGGCCGATCGTGGATTCTTTACCTCAAATAGACCAGAAGGCGTTGGCGATGATGATATTTACACTTTTGTGAACGAAGACCCTAACCTTAAAACTGTTAACTACTTTTTACACGGTCTTACCCTTACCCACGATGAGTTGGATTCCACACAAATTCTCCCAAATGTAAAAGTCTCACTGGTAGATTTTAATGATAATGTGTTGGATGAAGTGGTGACTGATGATGGTGGCAACTTCAACTTTAGAGTGTATGAAAATGAAAATTATGTTTTAATGGCTGAAAAAGAAGGGCAAGAGAAACAAAAATATTATGTCACGAGGCTCGATTACACCACCATTGGCCGATCTATCCCTCAAGAAGAGTTAACTAAGCTTGTTACCAATATTACATTTGATACCCTCATGTATTTAGAGCCCATTATCATAGATAAATCCATTGTACTCGAAAATATTTATTATGATTTTGCCAAATGGGATATTAGAGCTGACGCAGCTCAAGAACTTGATAAGCTCGTAGATATTTTATTTGATAATCCAGAAATTAGTATCGAACTTGGTTCACATACAGATAGTGTGGATACCGAATCATATAACCAACGCCTCTCGCAACGAAGGGCAGAAAGTGCGGTTAATTATATGGTAACCGCTGGTATTGATAAAAGCAGGATCACAGCTAAGGGTTATGGAGAATCTCACCCCATTGCAAGAAACACTAATCCGGATGGAACGGATAATCCCGAGGGTCGTCAGAGAAACAGGCGTACCGAATTTAAAGTAACCAAAATTGATAAGTCAACAACGGTAGAAGAATCAGAAACCAACCCTACTTCTAATGATTTTGACGAGGACAAATACTTTGATGAGGACGATAGTGATTCGGATAATTAACACTTAAGACCGTCATTATCGGGCGTAAGACCCGGTAATCTCAAGCCTCTACCAAGGCGATAACTGACCTTGTCACCTTCCAATGTCAATTTTAAATATTAACAGATTCCTGCCTACGCAGGAATGACGGTGTGGTAGCTTTTCCTATCTTTGCACTATGAGCAATAAATACATGCAAAGAGGCGTATCTGCCGATAAAGAGGACGTTCATAATGCAATTAAAAATATCGACAAAGGGCTTTACCCCAATGCGTTTTGCAAAATTGTAGAAGATTACATTGGGCAGGATGAAGCTTATTGCAATATTATGCACGCAGATGGTGCAGGCACTAAGTCCTCCTTAGCCTACATGTATTGGAAAGAAACAGGAGACCTATCCGTTTGGAAAGGCATTGCACAAGATGCCGTTATTATGAACACGGATGACTTGCTTTGTGTGGGTGCAACCGATAATATTTTGCTTTCTTCTACGATTGGCCGTAATAAAAATTTGATACCTGGTGAAGTAATTGCAGCTATTATCAATGGTACAGAAGAAGTACTTGAAATGCTCCGAAATAATGGAATGAACATCATCAGTACCGGAGGTGAAACAGCAGATGTGGGTGATTTAACCCGCACTATTATTGTGGATAGCACAGTTACCGCCCGCATGAAAAGGAGTGAGGTGATTGAGAATAATATTCAGCCAGGGAATGTAATTATTGGCCTTTCATCTTATGGGCAAGCTACCTATGAAACCGAGTATAATGGAGGCATGGGAAGTAATGGTTTAACCTCTGCACGCCACGATGTATTTAGTCATAGCTACGCAGCTAAATATCCAGAAGCTTTTGATCCTCAAGTGCCAAATGAATTGGTGTTTAGTGGTAAGTATAAACTAACCGATGCCGTTGAAGGTGCTACTTTGGATGCAGGTAAGTTAGTGCTTTCCCCTACTCGAACTTATGCTCCCATTATTGCAGAAATTTTAAAAAACCATAGAAATCACATTGATGGAATGGTACATTGTAGTGGAGGCGCCCAAACCAAAGTACTTCACTTCCTGCCTGCCGGTAGGCATGGTGCTGGAAACGTACATATTATAAAAGACAATTTATTCGATATCCCGCCACTTTTTAGAATCATTCAAGAAGAAAGCGGCACGAGTTGGCAAGAAATGTATAAGGTCTTTAATATGGGTCATAGAATGGAACTTTATGTAGCGGAAGAGTATGCAGAAGAGATTATATCTATATCAAAAAGCTTTGGTGTGGAGGCTCAAATTGTTGGAAGGGTGGAAGCGGCAGCATCTAAAAAATTGACCATTAATAGTGAAAATGGTGTATTTGATTACTAATAAATGAAAATTGCTCAGATTTTAGTTGCATTAATGTTAATGGTTGGAATATCTTCTTGCAACAAAGATGATGACTGTACAAATATTGCTGTAAACATAACAAGTCTTGAAAATGAATATGGCTGTACTAACACTCAATATCAATTGGAAATAGATTTAACAGATAATTATATAATTATTAAAAATCAATTAGACTTTGCAGAATTTGTTTCAGGAAGTTGCCTTCCTACAATTGATTTTTCTACTTATGATTTAGTAATTGGTAAAAAAGGATTTACAAGTGGAATTTCTTTAATCGAATATGAATTGATAAAAAATTGCAATTCAGGGGACTTAAATTTAAAAGTAACTTTTTATCAAAATGTTGCAACTGTTGCACCAAATTTGACTTATCATTCGTTAATACCTAAAATGGAAAATCAACAAGAACTTAATGTTGAAATTTTAATTGAAAATTAAATCCATAACCAAGCTACAAGATGCATTTCGATCAAGGTTCTTATTTTCCATCTAATTTCACCTACTTAGGCTATGTAGGTTTAGTAGCTGGTAGCGTGTTTATGCTAACAGGCAATGTTGTTTTAGGCTTACCCATTTTGCTTATTGCATTGAGCTTATCGTTTACCAGAATGGGTTGCAGCATTGATAAAGAAAAGAAAACAATTTCAGATTATGTGAGCGTGCTAGGCTTAAAGTTTGGCTCTTCTCAACCCTTTCAGGAGTTGAAGAAGCTAATTATTAACCCGAAATATGCAATAGAATTTCTATTAGGCCTTTAACTCACTTCAAATCAGTCGCTTTGCTTTGTTTGTGTTCTCACCATAGCGGTGCTATGCTTTCGAATCCAAACTGCCTGATTTATTG
>JAKISE010000064.1 GCA_021648745.1 Cyclobacteriaceae bacterium | reverse complement strand
ATTTTTTGCTCAGTTGTGGAGATGTTTTCTTTAACCCCGAACAACTCCATCCAACCTACCTGGTTGATTGCCCACAAGGAAGCGAAAAACAGTGCTACTAACGCTATGAGCTTAAATATTATTTTGTCCATTGCCTGGTTTACATATTATATCTGTTAAATCGCCATATAGCCACCAATGTATGTGCATGCCTTTTCGTGTTTGTACGGCTGAATAAATGGTGGCAACAAACTCAGTAAGGTTAAAGATAAGCACAATTATTAGGTACGAAATATAATTATTAGAAACAGACTCTGACCCAAATACGATTGAAACTGTCCACCAAAAGCCATAACTATTAATAAATACCAATGATAATTGTGATAGTAAAGCCTGTGTCGTATGCCAACGCACATAATACGTTCCTTTTCTGTTGGCCAGATAAAAAAACATAGTAGCGAATAAATTAATGATAGGAATAGGCAAGCCTGCCATTAACGCAACCAACGACATTAAATAGCTAGATGATGCTTTCTCAGCTTCATGTTCATTTGGTTTGTAAGTGAATGCGTTTGTACTAATCATAGTCCTTTATAAATATTCCAAATCCAATTAGCCGTAGCTAAAGCAATCGCAGGAATGGCATATTTTTTTTGTTTCAACATTGTTTCAACCCAAAAATAGAAATTAAACAAACTATCACTCCTCCTACTTAAGTCTAGTAATAACCAAACAGGAAGAATGACTAAAAGAGAAGTTAATAGTAACCCAAATGGGTTCCACAGTACTGACTCAATAATATTGCCATGAATTAAGGCCTCAACAGCTCTGGTAGAACCACAAGAAGGGCAAGGAATACCTGTAACGTTTTTAACTAGGCAAAGCGTTAAGCCATCATTAAGATTATAGCTTTTATAATTATAAATGAGCCAAGTAGCGCCTACTCCACACCCAACACCCATAAAAGCATATAACTTATTACGGGTAAGAGCCACTATACTAGGGCCTGTTGTATTTTAATAAAGTTTTTTTCTCGAGTAAGACCCATAATTAGGAACCAATCCACAATAACCCATACACCTAAGCCTCCACAGGTTAAAAGTTTTGCTATCCCAAGTCCAGTATCACCTATTATAAATCGATCTATTGCAAATCCTCCAGCTAAAAGGGAAACAATTAAACTAGTAGTAGGATCTTTGAATTGTAGTGTTTGCAAAATAGACCATCTGTTATCATCCATAGCAGTTAATCGATCTCTAATTTGAATAAGGTGGTGGCTTTCGAAAAATTTACCATTCGTCATGATAAACATATCCACTTTTTGTGCATCCATAATATATTAATTTAGGTTAAGTTTTTCTACTCTCAGGCTTTTCGATTTCGCCCCGTTTTAGCAAATTGGTTTCGGCCCACTATAATCAAATGTAAGTAAATAGATATGTATATGCTACTTACCTATTTAAATTTTATAGAAATTTAAATACTATTTCTCCTCTATTTTTTCTCCCGTTCTAAGGCCTTTTGCCCAATTTATTAACCTTTTTTGCTCCTCCTTTGTTAACCTAGCATCTCCATGAGCAATTAAATAACTAGGCAATGGCATTTCACCCTCTCCTACTTCTTCCTCCAGTTCTTCTAGTTTGTGCATTTTCTTTTTTACCGAATAGCTACCCCACTCGTTAAAATTGAGTTCTTCCCTTGCTTCGTTTATGTGGCTTTTCACCCACCAGCTTACTGGAGCCACATTGGTGTACCAAGGGTATTTCGAATTGTTTGAATGACAATCGAAACATGAATTTTTAATAATGGACTCCACATTTTCTGGCACTTGCTCAACAACAAACAGGCTCATTTCAGGATCCGAAGGTGGGTTAGTCTTATCTATTCTAAAAAATTGAATGACAACTAATACTGCCACCAAACTCAAGGTTATTTTTTTCTTCATAATTAGTAAAATTTAATAAGTGTTAAAATATGTAATACACCCAACCAAACAGGCCAAAAAGCTAGCTTTACTATAAGGTTGTCTTTATACTGTATAAACTTAATATTTCTATTTTTCGAGAACAATACTACATCAACAATGAGCAAAATTATAATAATATAAACAGCAAAGTAAAAGGTTTCCATATAGGTTACATCTGGCGATGCAATTCGATTTCGGATGGTAATATGTGCCAATAATAAACTAAAAAATAGGCCTACCATGCCTTGTACTACACCCATTACGGTAACTCCAGAGGTGTCATCTTTATCTTTTGTAAGGCTGTATAATAGAAAGAAAATTAAGGCCGCACCCAAAGCTGCGGGTATTATAAATGACACAAATGGTGTAATAAATCTTCTTTTTATAACAATATTATATTCTAAAAGCTGGTACTCCGTCACTCCATTTCTTCGGTCTCTTCCAAAAAAAGTTTTCATATCCATACTGGCAAATGAAAAATAAGAGGCAATAATTCTATGTTTAGGTAAAAATAAGACATCGCTAAGGCCGGGCTTGGCAGAAGGGTTGAGTACTTCATAACTGTCCAAATCGGGGATAAGCATAATATCATCTGTTAAATCAGGATAAAGTAGCTTAATGTCGATATAGTGCTGATCAAGGGGATACTGAGCATAATCGAAATATATTTTTAAGGTAGCATCAAATTGCCAGGTATATAGCAATGAACCATTTTCTAATTTATCTTTGGAAAGCAGTGTTACTTTAACAGACCGACCATAAGGTGCTGATTGGATAAAGTGGAAACCAACCTTGTCTTTTAAATCTCGGTCGGCCGGCCATTTCTGCCACACCTTACCACTTATGCTCATATCGTAAGATTCACTTACTTCAAGTTCTTCTATAAAAATACCTGTTGGGATTTTCAGATACTCCTTATGCCCAAGTTTATGCTGGTCTTGATCTTTTTTATTTATATAGCTATGAAGTTCATTGGTATCATACACTCGGGTGGTGTTTGATAGCTCTTCAGAAAAGTCAAAATCTAAATGCATTAGCCATACAACAGCAATATTTGATACAAACAGCGTAGATATAAAAAAGCTAGCTAGCCACAACTTTCTGGTTTCTAACTGATACCACTTAAAAAGTAGTGTACATAATAAAAATAAAAAGAAGCTAACTGCACCCCCTAATTGTATCATATTTTGCTTCAGAACCTTGGGGTCGCCAGAGATATCAGATTGGCTAAAAACAACAGCCACTTTCCATCGAGAAATTTTACTTCGAGCAAAATAAACAACGGAGGGCACTTGTGTGTAAAGGCTTCGGTATTTTACAAACCCTTCTTCCTTTATGATAAGGTCGTTTACTAATTTATCAATTTTTCTGTCTCCTTCTAAAGTGTTCAGATTTTTATGAAGGATAAAATCTCGATTGGGGTGGGTAATAAAATTTCCAAAATCATCGTAAGTAAACGCATAACCAGTGTTGCCTAAAACGAGCGCGTTTATCAACTCAGTAAAATTATCAAGCGATATAGTAATAGAGATAACCCCTACTTTCTCTCTTTTGGTGCTATCTGAATAGAACGGAAGGGCAAAGTCAACTACAATTTCTTGAGCTGCTTCTCCAAAATAAGGTTTGGTTAAAACTGGCTTTGTGGCATCTATACCGTTTGTAAACCAAACAGAGGTTTCTAATTCAGGGTTTGTGTAATCATAAACATCAGCAATATTAACAAGCTCGTTTGTTTTTAAATCATAAAACGGGGCGTACAGCCCTTTTTTGCCTGCAAATTTATTTGGCAGATAAGCAACCGTAAAACCCAATAAGTTCTTATTTCTTTTACCTTCATCAATTATAAATTCTACTAGTTGCTCTTCTGAAAACGATGAATTACTTAACGTATCTGCTAAATTTTTTATGTTATCATACTCGATTTTTGAAATAGAGTCTAACTGGTTTATAACGTTAAAACAAGCTTTTTTGCTAAGTGTTTCACTCTGGTTTTTTATGAATTGGCTTGTTTGGTAAAAATTATTTCCAACCCAAACTAAACCGATGACTGAAACTATAAATATTAAAATTACAATTCTCTTCATATATTCAATTAATAACAGATTTGTATAAAAATCGCCTTGAAACCCCCAATGCTACAAAATAAGAATCGTTTGTAAGAAGCCCTCCAGAAAAATCTACTTGGGTCTCCCCATTAATCAAATAGGTTAATCCGGCATTAAATTGCTGCACTTTATCATCATAAACGGCCTCTACAAACAAACTTGCTTTATCGCCCAATGAATAACCCAACGCGAGCACAACATAATAAATATTGGCTTTACCTACATTAAAAGTTGTTCCTAATTTTTCTGTCAATTTCTGAGACCATGATACCCTATAATTAACCAAATCGAATTGGTTACCAAAAGAAGCCTGAATAGAGATGCCCGGCTTATAATTATTTTGCTTCCAAAGATTTACTTTAGCCCCTACATAAGTGGTGTTTGACCCGTAACTCGTAAACAAGCGAATCTCCCCTCTCTCAGAAACTGCCAATCGAAATAAACCATCCAACACTGTTGTATCGTTCCAAAAAGCAAAGCCTTGTTCAAACTGAAACGAATTTTTAGAGATAGTATAAGAACTGGTTGAGGTTGTAGGTCGTTCTGTACCAATAGTGCCCTGCGCTAATAATACACTCGGAAGCATTATAATTAATGCAAATAGCAACCGTCCAATTTTACCCCAAAACTTAAACTGTAGCATAACTACTTTTTTAACATCCTAAATGAAAACCAGCCAAGAATAAAAATAACCAAAATCATAATGGCCCAAAGCCAAATATCATCTTTAATTAAAGGTTTTTGCTCTACTTGAACTTGTTCTTCAACAAAAATCTCCTTTCCTACTTTTAGCGATTTATTATTTGCTGGAATATTATCCTCAAATTTGGCAATATCATAATTAGGCACATAAGCACTTTCTTTACCATATACGAGGTAATATGTTGCAGGCTTTATGAACCTAGCGACTAGGCAATGAGGATTACCGTGTAGCTGAATAGACTCATAATTAAGTGGCTCGTTATCATAATTATCAATAACTACTCTAAGGTGCTTAAGAACTTGATTAGTAAAATGATAACCATTATTGTTGATAGAACTTAAAGTGCTGTTAAACAGATGTTTGTATAGGTAATGCCAACCGCTGCTGTTTTTTATACTATCAACTGCATACTCCACAGTAATAGGCCGATAATAATCAATTGAATCCTCAATTACCAAATTGATGAATGAAATTGGCATCATTTGTTTTAAGCTCAATAGCAATTCAGTTTCATTTCGGTTATCGTTTTCTATTACTTGAAAAGACAGAATTTCTGGAGCATTATAAACTCCTTTAGTAAGTTTCTTTGCTTCCATCGTTGCCTTTTGAAACCTAGGGTTCTTCCAAACTGGCACTTTCAATCTTAGATATTTATAGTTCACATCATTGAACTTAAGGGTAGTGTATTTATAAGAAGTGTTATTATTTTTAATGCCTACTATCCGAGTTTTGTTTAAAATTGTAAACCACTCCTGTTGATTTTGGCTGCCTTCTAAGGTTACGAGCCAATCAAAGTTTGATCTATTAAAGGAAAGCTCTAAGGTATTAACCACCTGAGGAGAGCCCAACTCAAAGGTATAATAGAAGCCATTACTATTATTTACCTGATTAATTAGCTTAAAATCAACAATGGTATTATCATAACTATCAGATTGAGCTTTTAAAATATAAGGAGCCTCAATAGTATCACCGTTTTCGAGAATGCCTATAATGCGTACATCTGAAAAATCTTTGTTTAGCTTATTATAGGCATCTATCGGAATTTTTATTTGATGCCAAGTATCGGTTATGCCCTCCAATGAACGCTGGTATTTAAACTCATATTCCTGCGCGGTGGCATAATTTACTGTTAATAGAAGAAATAAAACACGACAATAATTTTCTACACTATGCATCTTTATCTAGTTCGTTTTGGTTTGCATCAATATTCTCAATAACGCTATTTTCTTCGAAAATAAGATGTTTATACTTATTGTATAAAAATGAAATTACTAATAATAAAACACCAAGCACCACAAACACAATAGTTTTAGCTATGGTGTTTAAGTGCGAAATATCGTAGAAAAATAGCTTCCCTAGCGTAATAGCAAACAAGGCCATGGCACCAATCCGTAGCTGCTTGTATTTGCGAATAATGCCAATAATAATAAGAGAAAGTGAATACGTGCCCCATAGAATGCTCAACCCGAGTTTATATGATTGGGTAGAACCTGCATAATCCATCCAGTGGATTAACTCACTACTTAATAACCAAAGAACAGTTCCGTAAAACACCAAAGCAAAGAGTTGTTTAAGCTTTACGGCCATAAATTCTTGCCTTATGTATTTAAAACTTACAAATAATAAGGACCCAACAAACAAAAATGATAAGTAGCGAATGCCTATGTAAAACCACCCATAAGTAAAGTATTCATGTATTTCTTTCGATAAGTAATCACCTCGAAGCTCACTTATTTGGTAGAGCCCAGAAAAGAGAAACATGACTAAAACAAAGGCATTAAAGCCTAAGTTAATAATGCCCAATGTTCTGTTTTTTAGAAACTGATAATTTGCAACTGATAATAAAGTAAAGAAACCTAGCGCATAAATTATTGACCAAACCCCACCCATATCTCTAAGCGAATAATTCAGTTCTTTATACGTTTCTCCCGAGCCATCATCATAAGGTATCTCTACCCCAGAGCTATACAATTGTTGATTCCAGAAATTAGTAATCTCCATAGAAAAAGTCATATAAAGAATGATGAAAAAGAATGCAGGCATTGCTATTTTTAATATCCTGTTTAATGCTTCTTTTTTAAAAACAAGCTCAACAGGCTTCACATGTTGATTAATGTAATTTATAAACCCAAAACCTACAACCATTAATATTCCGCTTAAGAATTTAAAGTTAAAAAACGGGGTAAGCCAATCTTCCGAAGTGTAGGCAGCCATATACGTATATGCTTCGTCCCAATCTTGCATTATACTACCAAAAGCAACAACCATTAAAGGCCAAGCAATTTTTTCGAACATAGGAATTTGTTTGGTTCTGGCAATCCAAAATAGTAAGGTGGCCTCTCCTATCCATAATAAAGTAACCCAATTACCATTTAACTGAACCGGTATTGCAATGGTTATAAAGGTAAGCACCAGTACTATAAGTAGGTAATACAATTTGCGATCTGCCAATTTTTGTTTATGAATGTACATGGCAAAAGCAAAATGTATGATAGCATTAACAAGCGTAAATAAGCCCAAGTAATTCAACTCTACTTCACTTAATATACCGTAGCCCAGGCCATAGAAGATGGAAGAATTGGCCATTAGTAAAAAGATATCTAACCGCTTAAATGTTTCTTTCTGGATGAGCTTATATCCAATAAAAACCAAGTAAAAAGTTAAATAATAGACCCCTAAAAATGTAAGCAGTAGTCCTAAATCATTTTCTGGGGTTAACTTACTCCCATAAGCTGTTGTATACAAAATCCAGGTTAACACAAAAGCCGTATAATACAGCGATTTCCAATATTTTTTTAACGAAACTGCCAATATTCCAAAATTGATAATGGCTACATAAATAAGCAGTACCACTACTTCGCCCGTGCCATCGCTTAATAAAATTGGAACCGCATAAGCTCCAACAAACCCAATGTGCGCAATTATTTGCCTATTATATTTTATTGAAGCAAATGTTGTAAACAAGGTAAATACCAACATTAGCCCAAAAGCCATCATTTTAGGAATAAGGTCATAAAAATCGTAAGCAGCAAAAGTTAAAAAGTACATTAGTGCCAAGGCTCCACTTAATAAAACCGCACTATATCTTTCGTATTTTTCTTTTAATTTAATGGCAATCACAAGCAATACAACTGAAATAATATAGCCCAAAATAACACGAGTTAGTGGGCTTATCATTTTATTGTCAATGGCATATTTAGCACCTATGCCAACGCCAATAATTAAAATCACTACCCCGATTACGCTTATCAGATTTTCTCCAACAAATTTTTCAACGTTGTTCTTAAGTTCTGATGGAAATATATTGCTTAACCCTCTTTTAACTAATGAATCTTTGGGTTTTTCAATTATCCAAGGATCATAAGTGGGTATAGGTGGGGGTTCTATTGAAGTTGGAAGTGGTGCAACTACATTTTCAGAAATTGGTAAACCTCCTTCTATTTCGGACTTTAATGCTTGAACTTCTGTAGTTAATGCTTCTTGTTTCAGTAGAAGTTCGTCAATCCTTTTTAATAGATTTTCATTATTGGGACTTTGGTTATCCATAAAAAATTAATAAATAAAGTAATTGTCTAAAATAGATATTATTGCTGAATGAAGAACTATAAAGCAACTATTTTAACAAACTAGTGCGATGATTGTTAAGAAAGTTGACTAAAATTTTACAATTGATTTTTCTTTAGACAAGGCAAAATTTGCAAGCATAGCTCATTATGGTTAATAATTTTAACCCGAAATATGCAATAGAATTTCTATTAGGCCTTTAACTCACTTCAAATTAGTCGCTTTGCTTTGTTTGTGTTCTCACCATAGCGGTGCTATGCTTTCGAATCCAAACTGCCTGATTTATTGTGACTTAAAGCCTCATCACGAACCCTATCGCATAATTCGGGTTTAACCTGGCCTAACAGGCAGGCGCAGTATAAAGGAAAATATACGGAAAATCAGTTAGCTTCTTTAGGAATCATCACATTAAGAACCTGAGTTCGGGATAAGTAATGTAAGACAACTAATTTCTCAATACTCTTTTAATTACTTGTAATTTATGAGTTAGGGCACTGGTAGAAGCCAAATGGATACCTTGATCAGAGATTCCATCAACACGAACCTGGCCACTGGCATGAATTATCTTGTCGTCACCCAGTAACATACCTACATGTACAATTTTAGTTTTGGTACCAAAAAAACATAAATCCCCCGGAATGGCATCTTGCAATTGGTCCACCTTAGTTCCTAATAATGCTTGCTCACTCGCATCTCTAGGTAATTTATAGCCGGCAATTTTAAACACCATTTGAGTAAAACCAGAACAGTCTACTCCAAAAGGTGTTTTCCCACCCCATAAATAAGGGGCATTCAAATACTTATGGGCAATTTGCTTCACAAACTCGAAGGGCATGGAATCTCCCATATTATGCGATTCCCCATTAAACGCTAATTGTTGCTCCATATCAAACAGTTCCATGGAAGATATAGGTAGAATGCTACCAATAAGTATTTGGATTGGGCTTTTATTAAATAATAAGCTGGCCGACACATCCGTGCAAATTTTAAAATTTACATCGTTTAAATGGTTAAAATAAGAATCAGAAATCGGGTAATGTTGTTTGGTATCAATCCAACCCAAATATTCGTCAAAATTAATTTCAACTTTAAGCCAACGCCCAGCATTCATAGATTCAAGCACCGTGTAATGGTCTCCGAAAAGCAATTGAGTTACCATTTCCGAGGTTTCGGATGGGTATGACCTTACGGGCACGATGGCTAATCGGCAAATGCCCTTATTATCTTTATTTTCTACTTTCAATATTTTATCCTCTCAAGGTCTCTTTTAACATCCTTCTCTTTAATCGAATCTCTCTTATCGTGCAACTTTTTACCTTTACCTAAAGCAATTTCCAATTTAGCAAATCCTCTGCTAGAAAGAAACAATCGGGTAGGAATTAATGTTAACCCTTTCTCAGATATTTTCTTTTTAATCTTAATAAGCTCTGTTTTATTAAGCAATAATTTACGCTGTCTTGTAATAGTATGATTAAAATGAGTGCCCTGCGCATACTGGCTAATATGGATATTATAAACAAATAGCTCTTCTCTATGAAAGGCACAATACCCATCTTTAAGTACAACTTTGCCTTCTCTAATGGATTTTATCTCGGTGCCTTGTAGCACCATGCCAGCCACATACTTATCCAGTAATTCAAATTCATACGAAGCTTGTTTGTTTCGAATGTTAATCGTGTTTGAGAACCTATCTTTTTTCGCCATTATTTTTTAGGATGGGCTAAACTAGAAAAAATCTCTTTGATTCTATCTTTTTTTAATAGTTTTTGACCTGTTTTTGCTTTGGCTATTATTCTACCCTTACTTGACACCAACACATCGCAAACCAATTCATTATTATTGATTGAAATAATAGTTGCTTTAAATAATAGCTTCTGATTTGCAAAGGCTGGTGATTTATGATCTATTTTAATCATTGTACCAATTCCCTCTTCGTCCTTTTCTTTTATATCTATAATAAACAAGCGACTACTCCACTCTATGTGTTTAGCCAAGGCAAATGTGCTGCAAACAGCATGAACAGTTCCAGCATCAAAAGCTGCTAAATCCTCTTCAATAACCGAATGGGTATAAACCTTTGTATCTCCTATCGTTAATCTATTCTTCAATATTCACTTGTTAAGGTTCAATTATCACATTTATTAAGAAATTGGCATCCTAGCCATTGGACCAACTTCCAATCCAACAAACTCTTTAGCTAAATACTTAAAATGAGCGGCCATGGCAATCATGCCTGCATTATCGGTACAATATTGAAAATCTGGTACAAACACATTCCAACCCTTCTCAGTTTTCATTTGTTCCAAAGCAGCCCTAAGACCAGAATTGGCTGATACACCACCTGCAATAGCTATTTCTTTACAATTATGTTCCCGAGCTGCTCTCTTTAGTTTATTCATCAACATTTTGATTAGTGCAAACTGAATGCTTGCTGACAAATCATTGATATTAGCTGTAATAAAATCGGGGTCTTTTTTTAGCTCTGCTCGTAAAAAGTAAAGGATAGCTGTTTTTATACCGCTAAATGAATAATCCAAACCAGGCATAGAAGTGTTTGGAAATTCAAACTTTGTTGGATCACCTAATTTAGCATATTTATCAATTAAAGGCCCTCCAGGATAGGTTAGCCCAAGCATTTTGGCTGCTTTATCAAAGGCCTCCCCTACTGCATCATCCTTGGTTTGACCAATCACTTCCATTTTAGTGTAATCTTTAACCAACACTAATTGAGTGTGGCCGCCACTTACCGTTAAACATATAAATGGAAAACTAGGCTTAGGTTCATCAATAAAATGAGCTAAGATATGAGCTTGCATATGGTTTACATCAATAAGCGGTATGTCTAGTGCCAATGCCATCGACTTAGCAAAAGAAGTGCCCACAAGCAAGGCTCCTAACAAACCGGGTCCTCTAGTAAAGGCAATAGCGCTAAGCTCATCTGGTAAAACTCCTACTTCTTTCATTGCCTTATCCACAACCGGCACAATACTTTGCTGATGAGCCCTAGACGCTAACTCAGGTACCACACCACCATATTCTTGATGAACGAATTGCGTAGCTACCACATTATTTAGAACTTTGCCATCCTTTATAACAGATGCTGAGGTTTCGTCACAAGATGATTCAATTGCAAGAATTATAATGGCCATATATCGCTACTATCTATTTTTGTGTTAATTTGACAACTTGAGTTGGTGGCAAAGTTTACAGTTTAATCATTCTAATGATAATTTTCAGGTAAAATTTTGAAGAATAAAAGTAAAATAAGGTTAAAGAAGCTGTCAATAAAAGTGATTGCCATTTTGGTTATCAATGTGTTGGTCATTTTATCATTGCTTCAGTTATCAATTGTACAAACTTATTTGGGAAGGTTGTTAACCAATAGTGTTACCAAAAAAACAGGGTATGAAATATCAGTTGATAAGGTTGATATTGAATGGCTTGACAAGCTGGTACTTAAAGATGTGAAAGTAAAGGACCTTGCCTCTAACGAAATGATAATTATTAAGGAGGCCTATGTAAACTATCGTTTTTCTTCACTATTTAATGAGAGAGGAATCATTATTGACCAGATGATACTTGACCACCCAAATGTTCAATTAAGGTTATCGGACGATATTCCGTTAAATATAACCACCTTTATTGCTGCCTTAAAAAAGGCGTATGCTCCTAAAAAGGGAAGGGTAGCTAAACCTTTTAAAATCAGGCAGATTCAAATTAAAAACGGCACATTTTCGTATAGTCATTCAGACAAAATGCTGTTAAAGGATATATTCGACTATAACCACTTTGGCCTAGATTCTATTAGTTTACAAGGTTATAACCTAGAGGTTATTGCAGATACTTTTAACATAAATATAGAAAATCTTTCGGCCATTGAAACGTCAACGCAATTACCAATTCATTCGCTAAGCACCAACTACCAGGTGAGTAACACAGGCATGCAGTTTAACAAACTAAACGTATCACTTGGAAACAGCCTATTAAGAGATTCAATGGTTTTTGAATATGGCTCACTGGCAGATCTCAGTGACTTTACTAATAAGGTTCATATATCTGCGCATGTTGAAAGACTGAAGTTTTCCACTCAAGATTTAAAGCATTTTTCCCTTTTTTTTAAGAGCATTGATGACACATTATACTTTAATGGTAATTTAAAAGGGCATTTAAAGAACTTCAATGTTAAAAATTTTAAACTTCAATTTGGAAAAAACAGCAACTTAGCTGGCAATGCTTATTTTGAAGGGTTGCCTGACATTTATAACACCTTTATTGACCTCAATTTCAAAAACTCTGAGCTAAACAAACCAGACCTGTCTATTTACGTAAAGTCAGCTTCGTTCGATAAGTACTACCCCATTGATTCAGCAAAAGTAACAGGGACGTTTACGGGCTATCCGAAGGATTTTGTTGCTAAGGCCTCGTTCATAACAAGTATCGGCCGTATTCATACTGATTTAAATCTAAAATTGGATAACGACCCTGCTAACTCTAATTACAGTGGAGCCATTAGGTTAAACAATTTTGATTTAGGCAAGCTTTTCAAGGCTGAATCAGTAATTGGAGCAACAACCCTATCTGGAAAAATTAAGGGAAAGGGAATGACAAAATCAAGTGCAAATTTTGTCCTAGAAAGCACCATTGATGAAGTGTATGTAAACCGTTATAATTATACCAATATCACAACCAACGCTCATTTTGCACAAGAACTTTTTGACGGAACATTAGAAATTAATGATCCGAATTTGAAATTTACTACTAGTGGCATTATCGACCTTAGAGATAACAAAAAACTTGTTCAGTTAGCTGGTGAATTACAACATGCACAATTAAATGCCCTTAATATTAGGTCCGACACTTCTTCGATTTCTGCGAAATTTAAAGTAGACGCTAGAGGGCTCTCCATTGACGACATTATTGGAACACTGCATATTGATGAGCTTAAAGCCACAAATAATAAACAACACTACCAAGTAAACAACCTTGAGTTAATTTCAGAAATAAATGACTCTGAACGCATTATTATGCTATATTCTGATCGGGTAAAATTGAAGGTAGTTGGTAGTTTTAATTTAACAACAGCATATAATGACCTCTTTTTTTTATGGAAAAAACATAGAGTAAAAGTTAGAAATCAGACAAATGAAATAGCAGCGTTTTATAAAGAATTTAATTATGAACCACATATTTCGGCCATAGATTATGAAATTGAATTGCAAAACATCAATCCACTATTAAACCTCTTTGATCCTCTAATTTACCTTTCGAAAAACACCTTAATTAAAGGCCGTTTAAAAACGGATGAACAACTCAGTTCACTCACAATCAATTTCGATAACGACACCATTATTTATAACCACAATATACTCATAAACAACAAGTTGAACATGTTCACACAAAGTGTTTATGAGCAAAACAAGATTGAAAGTCAGTTAAATATAAGCTCAAAAACTCAATATTTAAGGAGCGGCTCTACCTTAGATAGTCTATCGATTCATGCTAAATGGGGGGATGATTCTATCAATTTCAACTTCCACATACGCCAACAAGCGGAACAAAATGTTAATAAAGTAGAAGGCACTTTTCGGTTTAAGACAGACACTACTTTATTAAGTTTTAATAAGTCGCAAATTCAAGTACTAGACCAAACTTGGAGTATTAAAGAAAACAACCTTATCACGTTCACAAAAAATAATCTAACACTTTCTAATATGAGTATTAAAAGTGGAACTCAATCAATTAGTGCGTCTGGTTCCATTTCTAAATTTGATGATAAGCCAGTGGCGATTAAAGTTGGAAATGTACAAATGAATAATTTTAACCCTTTAATTACCAATAAATTAGAAGGTTTAGTAAATGGATCTGCTGTAGTATCAAACATATTTAGCACGCCAAGAATCGAAACTGATTTTATTATTGATAGCTTAAGGGTTGATGGCTATTATTTTGGCAATATCGAAGGAATAAGTAATTGGAATCAGTCAGAAAATCAATTTGACGTTAACTTTTTTGTGGATAGAAACAGTAAAAAATTACTGAACATTACGGGTGCTTACAAACCACTTGGCGATAACAATGCATTGATGTTAGATGCCCAATTAATCAACACCGATTTAAGATTGGCTGAACCTTTCACTAACCTTTTTACAGATATTGAAGGAACGGTTTCGGGCAATGTAAAAATCACTGGGGCTTTGTTTAAACCAATTTTAAAAGGTAGTGGTCAAATTAATAATGCTTCAATAACCATTGACTATTTAAAATCGAAACTTTCAGCTCAGGGGAATTGGCAGTTAGATTCAAGTTCAATATCACTCAATAATGTACATATTAAAGATGATAATATAGGCACAGGCCTGCTCGAAGCAAATTTCTACCACAATAATTTTAAGTCATTCTCAATGGACCTGAAAGCCGATTTTGATAATCTTAAGGTGCTCAACACCACATCTAAAAACAACGAGTATTTTTATGGAACGGGCATTGGGAGTGGCAATTTAACCATCACAGGTCCTCTTGGTAATTTAGCTATCAATACAAGAGTAAAAACCGAAAAAGGAACTAAATTTTACATTCCTCTTTCTGATAGTAAGAGTGGAGCTAAGCAAGAGGATTTTATCTCCTTCACTAATTTTACTAAAGAAGATAGAAAAGACAGCCTCGTCATAGAAGAAAAAGTAAACTTGAAAAACATTACGGTAAATCTGGATGTTGAAGTAACGCCCGATGCATACGCGGAGATTATTTTTGATTTAACTGCTGGTGATATTATTCGTGGTAGAGGAAAAGGAAACTTAAGTTTAGGAATTGATACCAAAGGAGAATTTACTATGTTGGGCGACTATGAATTTACGGAAGGCGCCTATAATTTTACCATGTATAATATTGTAAATAAGGAATTTGCGATTAGCCCTAAAAGTAAAATTTTGTTCTCGGGTGACCCCTATTTAGCAACTATGGAAATCGATGCTGATTATAAAGTAAACACATCTCTCGCACCAATAATTGATACAGTTTACCAAAATTTACCCGAACTTAAGCGGATTTATCCCACCAAAGTATTACTAGATTTAAATGGTCCTCTCCTATCTCCTGATATTAAATTTGATATCATCATCGAAGATTACCCTCGGTCTAATGTAAATATTGATACCGAAGTAAGGGCATTCTTAAATAAAATTAAAAATGATGAGCAAGAAATGAACCGGCAAGTGTTCAGCCTCCTAGTGTTTAGAAAATTCTCTCCTCCCAACTCTTTTTCTACTGGCGGTACATTAGGCAGTAGTGTTTCTGAGTTTGTCTCCAACCAATTGAGCTATTGGATCAGTCAGGTAGATGAGAACTTAACTATTGATTTTGATTTAGGCGAATTGGACGCAGATGCCTTAAAAACATTCCAACTGAGAGTTTCTTATGCTTTTATGGATGGGAAATTAATAATTACTCGTGATGGTGGGTTTACTGATCAAAACCAAGAAGCAACATTATCCAGTATAACAGGAGATTGGATGGTCGAGTACCTCCTATCGCAAGACGGAAAACTGAGAATCAAAATATTTAAAAGGACAAATTACGACCAATTATCCTCCTCTACTGGAAATAATGAAGAACTCATAACAGGAGGATTTAGTTTATTATACACTACTAGTTTCGACCACATAAAAGACCTCTTTAAAAAGAACAAAAATAAGAAACCTTCTAACTCAATTAATTCTAACAAAAACAAGGAAGCAATAAAGCTCGATGAAGACGAAAATACTCCCTAAAATTCATTATAAATTGCTATCTTGAGTAAAATTCTATTATGAAAATTATTGAGGTTGTAAAAAGATATGCAGAAACTGTAGGTGGAAATTTCTCTACTTATGACGATTCAAAATCGGCAGTGGTTATTCCAATTGGTCAACATAGACATCAAACGGTTTTAGCTGAAACCAAAAGCATTAATGGTTGTTTTTATTTAGCCCTTTCTTCTAAAATTAGTAATAAAGAGGCTATTTCCGATGTTGATATTTACGAAAAACAAAAAAATCTTTTATTCGGAAAGCTTGTCATAGAAAAAAACCACCTAGAAATACGAGCTTATTTAGAAGAAAACATGTCAGAGAAACTAATTGCTGAAATTTTTAATGAAATAGCCGCTTTTGCCGATATCTACGAAAAACGATTTACTGGAAAGGATATTTATTAACCTGAGTTCGACCTAAGGAATGTTGCCAGCTTTTTAGGTCGAACTCAGGTTATTAAGGGAATCTCTATTATTTTTGCAGTGCAGGCCGCCTTATCGCTCCGAAATATTTCGGAGAGGAAAGTCTGGGCAACATAGAGCAACGCACTTCCTAACAGGAAGGCTCTGGCTTTTGCCGGAGACAGAAAGTGCAACAGAAAATATACTACCCTGTGGGGTTGAGGTTGAAAGAGGCAATATCCTTCGAGAGGAGGTAAAACCCTCCTACGCCAAGGCTTCGGAGGGTAAAGGTGAAAAGGTGGGGTAAGAGCCCACCGCTTTGGTGGTAACATCATTGGCAGTGTAAACCTTGCGTGTTGAAAAATCAAATAGGTACTGTTCCCGACTAGTCGGGACTAACTGGCTCGGTTAGCTTTGCAGTATGGGTAGATTGCTCGACCCCAATAGTGATGTTGGGGCTAGATAAATGATAGGGATTCGCCCCGATAGCTATCGGGACGGATACAGAACCCGGCTTATAGGTCTGCATTTTTTATTCTTTGCCACTAAGGAATTGTAAAACAATAACTAAGGCTGCAAGGCTCAAAAATTCTTTGGCTTTTTATGATATTCTTATGTGTAACTTAGTGTATTAGTGCCTTTTCTTAAGCTTTTAGTTCTGCGGCAACAAAATCAGGCGGAAGAGAATTATTGCTATTCTAAGCTAAAAATATCATAAATTTGAGATATGAAACCTAGACTATATTTTGACACCTCTGTTTTTGGAGGAATATACGATATAGAATTTCAAGAAGAAACGCAAAAGCTTTTTGAAATGGTTTTAAAAGAAGAAATTGTTTGCGTTTACTCAGATTTGATAGAAACTGAATTAAAGAATGCACCTAAGAAAGTTAAAGAACATTTCTTTAGTTTACCAAAGGAAAGACTTGAAACTTCAAAAGAGGCATTTGAACTTGCAGAACAATACATAAAAGAAAAAGTAGTAGGGAAAACGAGCTTGGATGATTGCAGACATATAGCCATTGCTACTTTAAACAAGGTAGATTATCTTGTGAGTTGGAACTTTAAACACATTGTAAACGTATTTAGAATAAGAGGCTATAATGCCGTAAATCTAAAAAGTGGATATATTCAACTTGATATTCGTTCACCAAAAGAAATAATTTAAGATGATGACAATTAAAGAAAAAAGTAAGAAAAAGTTTGATACAGTTAAATTTTTCAGAAAGGTCAAAGAGAAAATTTCGAAGGAAACAGCAGAAATGTCTTTCGAGCAATATAAAGAGTATTTGAAAATTAATAAATTGACTTCTGTTAACCTGATTAAATAGTCGACCGAATAATACATAAAAATAATAGCGGTTTTATTGAGTCCAATCCAGATAGCTATCAGGAGAAAGGTAAATTTCTTAAAAACCGCTACTATTTTTATGTACCAACAGTAACATCATGCCTTCCATTTTAATTGTAGATGACGAAAAGAGTATCCGTTTTGCCTTACGAGAAATACTCCAAGATGAAAACTATGAAGTTGATGAAGCCGCAGACGGTGTTGAAGCCTTAAAAAAGCTTTCGGCTAATAGTTTTGATGCCGTTTTAAGCGATATTAAAATGCCTAAGATGGATGGCATTACCCTCCTCGAAAAAGCCATTGAGCAAGGCATCGACACTCCTTTTATAATGATTTCGGCACATGGCACTATTGATACTGCCGTAGATGCCACTAAAAAAGGCGCTTTTGACTTTATAGAAAAGCCGCCAGACTTAAATCGTGTACTTTTAGCCGTTCGTAATGCGGTGGATAAGGAAACCTTAGTGAAAGAAACCAAGGTGCTTAAAAAGAAAATAGCCAAGTCCAGTACTATTATTGGCGCCTCTGCTCCTATTCAAAAAGTATTTGAAACCATTGAAAAAGTAGCTCCTTCTGAAGCGCGGGTGCTTATTACAGGGCCAAATGGCTCGGGTAAGGAGCTTATTGCCAAAGCATTGCATACGAATAGTAGCAGAAAGAAAAGTCCTTTAATTGAGGTTAATTGTGCCGCTATACCTAGTGAGTTAATTGAAAGTGAGCTATTTGGGCACGAAAAAGGAGCATTTACCTCCGCCATAAAACAACGTATTGGCAAATTTGAACAAGCTCATAACGGCACGCTTTTTTTAGACGAAATTGGAGATATGAGCCTTTCTGCTCAGGCTAAAGTGCTAAGAGCTTTACAAGAGAATGTAATTACACGTGTAGGTGGCGATAAAGAAATTAAAGTAAACGTGCGTGTGCTTGCGGCTACCAATAAAAATTTAAAAGAAGAAATTGCAGCAGGTAGATTTAGAGAAGACCTCTACCATCGCCTTAGTGTAATTATAATTAATGTACCAGCACTACACGAACGTAAAGATGATATTCCATTACTTGTTGCTCACTTTTTGCAACTTATTGCCAATGAGTATGGTGCCCCTGCTAAAGTAATGGAGGCTGCTGCTATTAAACTACTTCAAAAGCATAATTGGACTGGTAATATACGGGAGCTGCGCAACGTGGTGGAACGGCTAATTATTTTAGGAGGCCAAACAAGTATATCAGCCAAAGATGTAGAACAATTTGGGCATATTGGTTAATATGCTAGATTGTGCCAACTAGTGTCAGGGTCGCAGTATTTTTCTTAGCGTTCTTGGCGGGTTCTTTGCGAGC
>JAKISE010000063.1 GCA_021648745.1 Cyclobacteriaceae bacterium | reverse complement strand
TCTCCTCGCATCTTCCTTATTATCAACTATTCCAATGCGTGTTCTAAAATTTGACATGGTGATTGATTTTGTGTTGAGTATTCACAATATGGGTGTTGTTATTTTTAAGCAACCCTACAGGGAAGCTTTTATTAATACGTTAAACTGCAACTCATGGTTATTAAAACCCTAAAAGAACTCAGGTTATAAGATGAATTTTATCTAAAATTCACTTAATACTCAATGTGCGAAATGGTTCTCGCCCTATACCATCAATGGTAATTTCTTTTTTATCCAGGGTAATAATAGCATAAGCTGTTTCCTCTTTACCTAGCACCATTCCTTGAAAAGTAACATAGTGAATGCCTTCTTTTTCTACATAGTTTCCGGGGTGATGGTGCCCATTAAAATAGGCTTTTACACTCTTATGTTGTTCAAGAATTTCGACAACCTCCACATCGTTCCATAGGTTAAGAGCCGCAAGAGGAAGAACAGGAAAATGAGCCATGACAATAGCATTTAGCTTTTGCTTATCTGCTTTTTGAAGTTGCCTTTCAAGCCATATTAATTGATCGTTACCAAGGGCTCCATTCCAAGGTTTCGCTTGGGGTCTGCCTTGCTTTTCATACATCTTCATTTGGCTGTTTGCATAGGCTATTTTAGAGGAGTCGGCCGAACTATAAGGACTTACATCTGTTCCGTCTAGGACAATAAACATCCATTTTTCTTTTTCAATGGAGTAATAGGGCGATACCAATTCAAGGGTTTCTAATACCTGCCCTTTAAGGCTATCTGCTACCGTAAAATCATGGTTGCCTAACACAAAATAATGGGGCATTTTTAGCGAGTTCATTATCGGTTTTACCCTAGCAAAACTGCTAAAATCACGATCGATAAAATCGCCTAAATGAAAAACTAATTCAACCTTATTGTCATTGAATTTATCAACAGTTTCTTGCAAACGAAGGGGTCCTTGGCGATAGTCATTATTCCATCGTTCGCTATAATCGCAATCGCAAAATTGGCAATCAGCCACAATGCCAATTTTCAAAGATTGGGCCTGAGCCAAATTGGCTGCAAGAAGGAAAATTATGGAATAAATTGTTTTCATGCTCTGCAATTACTCTTCACAAAAGGAGCCTTTTGCAATCCATAATTCTTTAAATTCAAACGTAATGGCTCCCGTGTTTGCGGCTGCACTCGACTTAATTTTCTCTAAGCTAGAATCATCTTTTAGTACTAAAACACCTCCTTCGTTACTACCAAAGTAACCAGCCATAATTAGGTCTCCTTTTTCGTTTAAACTTGCTATTAATTGCTTCATAGAAACCTCTTTTGCCTCATTCACATTCGATTTATAATTGGCAATTTCGTTGCTTGGCGCATACCTTACAAACGAATACATTCCCATTTCATAGACAGCCCCAACCACACAAGAGCCACCTACGGTGGTCGTAAAAGGGTACACTTCAATGCTCCATCGATTAGCTCTTACCGCAGGGTCGGTTTGGAGCCATTGTTTTACGGTATCGACTGATGGAGAGTTCATGACAAATAGGCCTCCACCGCCTTCAAAAGGTCCTGCATTTATCAATTTACCTTGGGTTCCTAAGTCTCCCATATTCTTAAAATGCATTTCCATTAAGGCGTCAACCGAGTCTTGTGGCAGTACAGCTTTGTTGGGGTTTTTGTTTAAGAACACAAACACCCGATCGAATTCTTGCGCTGATAAATTGCTCATTAAACACATAGAAATAAGTAAAACAAATAGCCTCTTCATAATTCTTTAATTCAAAATATTTACCAACTTCATCAAGTCCTCCTCTGTATTATACACATTAGGCGACACCCGAATAGAGCTTCCTCGGATGGAAACAAAAATATGGTGTTTTTCTAATTTTTCTTTAATTTTTTCAACGTCAAGGCCCTCTTTTCTGATACCGAACAAATGAGATCCTCGAAATGCTATATCTTCTACCCAATAGCCCTTTTCTTTAAGTATTTCTAATGGCTTTTCTGTAATGCCTTTACAATACTGCTGGATGTTATTTACTCCCCAAGAATTAAGCTGCTTTATAGCCTCTAGCATCATTGGTAACAAAATAAAATTACTTTGCTCCCCAACCGAGTAGCGCATTGCACCGGGCTGGTAATCCTCTTGGTAATTTACCAGCCCAGCAAAGTTTTCACTGTCTTTTCGGTTAATCCAATTTTGCTCTATGGGTGTGCCATTATCAAAAGCAGAGCCGTAATAAGCAACCCCGATTCCATAAGGCCCCATAAGCCATTTATAACCCGCACAAATTAATGCATCCGGCTCTATTTCTTGCACATCAAAAGGATAAGCTCCAATAGATTGAGTGCCATCGATAATTAGCATAGCGCCAACTTCTTTTGTTTTTTTTCTTATTTCCTTAAGGTTAAATAAGGTGCCATCTGCCCAATGTGTGTGTGATATGGCAACCATACCGGTGTTTGAGTTAATAGCTTCTAAGACTCTTTCGTTCCAAATTAAACCCCTGTTTTTTAATGATTCTGGTGACGCAACAGTTAGAATTTTTGCACTTTGAGTTTTCTCAAGCTCCATCCATGGGTATATGTTACTAGGGAATTGCTCGGCTACCACAAGAATCTCTTTGCCTTCAACATCAATATTTTTAGCCACATTGGCTAAGCCATACGAAACAGAAGGAATGATAGCAATTCGATCAGGTTCTGCTGAATTTATTAACCTCGAAAACTCTTGCTTAACGGCCTTCACATTTTCAAAAAAATCGTCTCCACTTATTTTATAAGGAGTTAGTTTAGCTCTTACTTGCCTCTCTCCAATCTCTGCAAGGGAGTTCAAAAGAGGAGACATATAAGCTCCATTTAAATAGGTTACACTTGAATCTAGTTGAAATAAAGCAGATTGGTTTTTCATTAATAGCGGGCGTTATCTTGAGAAAGTAAATGTATAGAATTATCGACTATTAATACTTTTTAACAAGTTGTTTCCTACATTTATAAAAACTATAACATCATTAAAATGAAAAAATTACTAATTCTGTTGGCTGTGGCAGCGGTATCCTGTACAGGATCAGAGAAAAAGCCGGAAGTGATTGAAAAAGTAGTAACCAAAGTGGTAAGAGACACCGTTACAGTTGAAAAAGTAGTAATTGAAAAAGAAAGTAATCAATTGCAAAATGACAATGTGAGAAGCTCCTTTTTAAATATGGTAGATGCTATTAATAATGCTTCTCCAGAAAATGTAGAGAATTTAATAGCTTTTTTGGATAAAGAATATGCGTTCAAAGGCCAAGACCAAGCTGAAAACGTTAAACGTTTAACAAAGCTTTTTACAAAGTTCAAATTTAATATTACCGATGTTGAAATTAAATCTATCAAATCATCTTGCGACTTGGCTTACTTAGTTGTGGGTTTCAAAAAGTCTATTATTGGTCGTGAATCAGGCGTAGAGTCTGTAAAAGACAGAGATAAAGTAGGGCTATTTATTATGAAAAAGAATGCGGGCGATCAATGGAAGTTATTGGTTCAAAAAACGGATGATGGCTTCGCTCATTGGTTCTATACTCCTGAATAATAATTTTAACCCTCTTAAAAAGATGCTTTCATAACTAAAGCATCTTTTTTTATGCCCTTTTGTTAGTCTAAGGTGACAGAATGTCACAAGAATGGCCGTATTTCTCCTTGGAATAAAATTTGTCTTACCGCGGCTAAAGTTAAATTAAAAGAGTGCTCGCACTCAGAAAAATAAATAATTATGAAGGAACAAGGAAGTATATCCATACACACAGAGAATATTTTCCCAATCATTAAGAAATTTCTCTATTCTGATCACGAAATATTTTTACGTGAACTCGTTTCAAATGCTGTGGATGCTACCCAAAAGCTGAAAAGGCTATCTGCTTTGGGCGAGGTAAAAACAGAAGTAAACCCTAACCCAAGAGTTGAGGTTGCTTTTAACAAAAAGAAAAAGACCATTACCATTACCGATAGTGGCATTGGAATGACAGCCGAAGAGATTAAAAAGTACATCAATCAAATTGCTTTTTCAGGAGCAGAAGAGTTTGTTGAAAAGTACAAAGGCAAAGGCGATGAAGAGCAGATTATTGGTATGTTCGGAATGGGCTTTTACTCGGCTTTTATGGTGGCTGACCATGTAGAAATAAATAGTTTATCATACCAAGAAGGAGCTAAAGCTGCCAAGTGGACTTGTGATGGTTCAACTTCTTATGAAATTGCACCTAGCAAAAAGAAAGACATTGGTACGGAAATAATTCTTCACATAGCTAAGGACTCTGAAGAGTTTTTAGAAGAAGGAAGGATTCAAGGCATACTTGACAAATACTGTAAATTTTTGCCAGTTGAAATTAAGTTTGGCACTAAAGAAGAACAAGTTGAAGACGGTAAGGACAAGGATGATAAGCCAAAATTTAAGTCTGTAAAAAAGGATAACATTATTAATGACCCTAATCCATTATGGACCAAGTCGCCTGCTGATTTAAAAGATGAAGACTATCTAGCCTTTTACAAGAGTCTTTACCCATTCTCAGAAGACCCTCTTTTCTGGATTCACTTAAATGTTGATTACCCTTTTAACTTAACAGGTGTTCTGTATTTCCCTAAGGTTAAAAAGGATTTTGAAATTCAGAAAAATAAGATTCAATTATTCTCTAAGCAAGTGTTTATTACCGATGAGGTAAAAGACATTGTACCAGAATTTTTGCAATTATTACATGGTGTGCTCGATTCTCCAGATATTCCACTAAACGTAAGTAGAAGTTACTTGCAAGCAGATGGTAATGTAAAAAAAATCAATTCTCACATCACTAAAAAAGTAGCAGATAAGCTTGCGAGTTTATTTAAAAATGATCGTGAAGCCTACGAAGCAAAATGGGATGATATCGGCATTTTTGTAAAATACGGAATGCTAAGTGAAGATAAGTTTTATGAAAAAGCCAAGTCTTTTGGATTGCTGAAAAACTTAGATGGTAAGTTTTTCACTTTAGATGAGTATAAAGACAAAGTAAAAGACACGCAAACTGATAAGGATAAAAACCTCGTTTATTTATACACAAACGATGCTTCAAAACAGCACGCATTTATTCAATCTGCAACCAAAAAAGGATATGATGTGCTTGAGTTTGATAGTATGATTGACAGTCATTTTATCAACTTTTTAGAGCAAAAACTAGAAGGCACTCAGCTTAAGCGAGTGGATGCTGATACGGTTGATAAGCTAATTACGAAAGACGAAGAAATTGCCAGTGTTCTTTCTAAAGAGGAAGAAGAAAAGGTAAAAGCTATCTTCGAGAAAGCCATCAATAATACTACTATGCAGGTGGCCCTAGAGTCTCAATCGGTGGATGAGATGCCTGTAGTGATTACTATGAGTGAGTTTATGCGAAGAATGAAAGATATGGCTGAAACAGGTGGAGGTGGAGGCTTTAATATGATGGGCGGAATGCCAGATTCATATAATGTTTCGGTAAATGCAAACCATTCTGTTATTGGCAAAGTTCTAGCGGCTAAAAAAGAAGCTGACCAAGTTAAAATTGCTAAGCAAGCATTTGATTTGGGGATGTTATCTCAAAATATGCTTGAAGGTAAAGACTTAACTGACTTTATTGAGCGTAGTGTTGAGTTAATGGCTGGTAAAGCCAAAAAATAGTTAATATAACGTCATTGCTTCACTTCGTTGGCAATGACGTTAATTTTTAATACCCCTCTCTTATCTTTACCACTTGAACGCCAACCAAAACCATACAGTAGAAATCCGAAACTTAGGACTTAAAGACTACCAAGAAGCTTGGGATTACCAAGAGTCTGTATTTAAATCTGTAGTAGATTTAAAATTAGCTAATCGTAATTTGCCCGAAGCAGAGCAAAAAATCACACCAAATCGGATTTTGTTTGTAGAGCACCCTCACGTTTACACCCTGGGTAAAAGTGGAGACGAATCTAACCTCTTATTAAACAAGGAGGGCTTAAAAGAAAAGAAAGCTACTTATTACAAGATAAACCGAGGCGGAGATATAACCTATCACGGGCCAGGTCAGTTGGTGTGCTATCCGATAATCGACCTTGATAATTTCTTTACTGATATTGATAAGTACCTTCGATTGCTAGAGGAGTCTGTTATTAATACCTTGGCTGATTATGGAATAAAAGCAGGCCGAGTTAAGAAATTTACAGGCGTTTGGATTGATTTTGATAAGCAAGAAGAACAAGGAGTTTTATGGAAGCCTCGAAAAATTTGTGCCATTGGCGTAAAAACCAGCCGGTGGGTAACCATGCATGGCCTCGCACTAAATGTAAATACCGATCTTAGTTACTTTGGCAACATCATCCCTTGTGGTATAGATGATAAGGCGGTTACTTCCATTGCCCAAGAGTTAGGCAAAGAAGTTGATATGCAAGAAGCTCAAAATAAGTTGAAAGGCCATTTAATTAAATTAATGGGAATGGAGGAAGTTGTTTAATGAAAAAAGACATTGAAAAACCTGTTGTAGAAGGAGTTACAATTGCCATTAAACTAGATAACTCTATGGATAAAAATTACTGGACGGTGCACTTGATAAACTCCAATGATTACGCATTAGAAAACATTATTATAGCCTCTAAAGGCTATAATAAATTGGGAGAAAAAGCAGAAGAAACCTCAACTCTTAGGCATATATTTGATAAAGTTAAAGCTAATTCAACCCAACAAATAGAAGTAATTGCCGAAGAAGTATTTCACTTATTTAATGAATATTGGGTGAGCTATTTTGCGAACGAAAAACTGTTCGATAAAAAATTCACTTTTGTTCCTGACAGTATTAAAAAAGAAAACTTAGCGTTTATAAAAGAGCTTGATTCACAAGGTGTTTTGCACGCTTAATTTAGTATATTGATGTTTCAAAATTAACTATACTTGAAACATCTCTCTTTTATGGAATCATAATTTATATGTCATGGGTTCAATCACAACCCTCCGCATTTTCATTTTGTGTATGGAGAATATTCAGGTGTAGTTCATATAGAAAGTGGAGTTGTGGAAGGGAAAGCTCCCTCTAAAATCATCGGTAAAGTAATCAAATGGATGAACCTTCATAAAGATGAGTTATTAAAGGAATGGGATTTATCTCAACAAGGGAAGCCTTTATTTAAGATAGACCCTTTAACCCGAATTATGCGATAGGGTTCGTGATGAGGCTTTAAGTCACAATAAATCAGGCAGTTTGGATTCGAAAGCATAGCACCGCTATGGTGAGAACACAAACAAAGCAAGGCGACTGATTTGAAGTGAGTTAAAGGCCTAATAGAAATTCTATTGCATATTTCGGGTTTAAATTAGTAGTATGTTACAAATTGTAGAGGTTGAACATAAAGGCCAATTTAGCTTAGAACTCTCATTTAATAATGGAGAAAAAGGCGTTGTTGATTTTGAAAATAATCTTAACGGTTCATTTTACGGTTCATTGAAAGAGAACAACCTTTTTATTCAGTTTGGACTCATTAATGGCACTCTCGAGTGGGTTAATGGAGCTGACTTTGCACCCGAGTTTTTATATGATTTAATGCTGAAGCAACAAACACTTTCTGCTGAAAAAATTAGTTAGGTCTTAAATCTTTCTCATTTGATTACAACTGAATTATTCATATCTTGTACATATGAATCCTTCTCCTTCTCAAGTTCTAGTTGTCGATATTGAAACAATTAGAAGTACAGCCTCTTATGACGATTTATCAGAACGATTACAAAAGCAGTGGGATAAAAAAGCGTTTACATTAAGGAATCCAGATGAGATTACACCTGATGAAATGTATATGGAACGGGCTGGCATTTATGCTGAATTTGGGCAAATAATTGTTGTTGCCATTGGGTTTTATGTGTACCAAAAAGAGGAATGGCATTTTAGAGTTAGGTCTATTTCTAGCGATAATGAAAAAGAACTTTTAGAAAAATTTATTGAAGTTATTAGTAAGTTTAATCCTAAAACCACGTATCTATGTGGTCATAACGGAAAAGAGTTTGACTTTCCTTATCTCTCTAGAAGGCTATTGGTCAATGGCCTACAACTCCCAGAATTATTAGATACTGCAACTAAAAAGCCTTGGGAAGTTAATCATATTGATACAATGGAGCTTTGGAAATTTGGAGATAGAAAGAATTACACTTCACTTGATTTGTTAGCTGCCATTTTTGAAATACCCTCTAGCAAATCTGATATAGACGGCAGCCAGGTTAGCCAAGTCTTTTATGAAGAAAATGAAAATGGCGAAGGCTTAGATCGAATAGCAGAGTATTGTGCAAGAGATGTAATTGTTACAGCTCAACTGCTTTTACGGCTGAAAGGGCAGCCATTAATAAATGAAAATAATATCCATATAGTGGAATAAAAATTTACAACTCCACTTAAAACACGCCATTCACAATCACGTCATTTTCACATAAGTGGAAATCTTTAGGAATGACAGAAAATTTAATATTTACCACAAAACATACTTCTTCGCTTACAAAGTAAGACAGATTCCTGCCTTCGCAGGAATGACGATATGTTTTGTGTATTTTTGAACAATAATTATGAGTAAAAAACGAAATAAAAAAGGGTCTCCTCGAATTGGAGGAAAACGAAACTTTGACCCGAAAATAATAAAAGAAAAAGTCCTTGATTACCTAGATTGTAATATCAGCAAGGCCTTTTCAAGTAAACAACTAATTAAACGATTAAACATTCGCGATTCCTCTTCGAAAGCATCGGTTCTGCCGATTTTAGAAATGCTATCGCGCGAAGGAAAAGTTGAGAAACTAAGAAATAGTTATAAAAGCCTTAAAAAGGCAGAAACAGTAACGGGTATTGTTGACCATGTAAACGCACGTTTCGCTTATATAGTAACCGATAGCGAACATGGCGATGTGTGGGTTAAAACCGACTTGCTAAAACAAGCGATGAACGGAGATACTGTAGAAGTAATGGTATTTCCTAAACGCCATGGCAAACGACCTGAAGGTCAAGTGGAGAGAATTGTCAAAAGAAAGGCCACAGAGTTAGTAGGTAAAATTGAATTCTCCACACGCTATGCTTTTGTTGTACCCGATAACCGCAAAATCCACATTGATGTATTCATTCCGCTAAATAAGGTGATGGATGCTAGCCATAAGGATAAGGTAATTGTAAAGATAAATAAATGGCCCAGCCACGGGCAAAATCCCGAAGGCGAAGTTATTCGTGTTTTAGGAGCCTCGGGAAAACACGAGACGGAAATGCACTCCATTATGGCTGAATACGGTTTGCCTTTTGAGTTTCCAAACAAAGTGGAAGAAGAAGCCAATCAGCTAAACGATAAACTTCCTGTAGAGGAAATAAAGAAGCGGAAAGATTTTAGACCTATCACCACCTTTACCATTGACCCTCTTGATGCCAAAGATTTTGATGATGCCATTTCTTATAAGCCATTAAAGAATGGCAATGTAGAAATAGGTATTCATATTGCTGATGTAACACATTATGTGCGACCTAAAACAGCCTTAGAAGAAGAGGCCGTTAAAAGAGCAACTTCGGTTTATTTAGTGGATAGAACCATTCCTATGCTCCCTGAGCATATTTCGAATGGGCTTTGTTCTTTGCGTCCAAACGAAGATAAACTCACCTTTTCAGCCGTGTTTGAACTTACACAAGAGGCACAAATAGTGAAAGAATGGTTTGGGCGAACTGTTATCCACTCCGATCGCAGGTTTACCTACGAAGAAGCTCAACAGGGCATCGAAACCAAGGAGGGAGATTTTGCAGATGAATTAAATGAGCTAAAACGATTAGCTAAAACGCTTAAAAAAGAACGCTCGAAACGAGGTGCTATCAACTTTGAAACTACCGAAGTTAGGTTTGAATTAGCAGAAGACGGAACTCCGTTGAGAGTAGTTCCTAAAGTAAGAGTTGATGCACATAAGTTGGTGGAAGAGTTTATGCTTTTGGCGAACAAACGAGTCGCCCAATTTGTGTTCGACCTCCACAAAGGAAAAGAAAGGGATACGTTCGTATATAGAACACACGACAACCCTGACCCTGAAAAAATTAACACCTTTGCGACTTTCGCTAAACGATTTGGGCATGAGATAGATATAGAAGGAAATCATATTTCTAATTCCATTAATAACCTTATAGCCGAAATAGAAGGCAAGCCTGAAGAAAACGTACTTCAATCTTTAGCCATACGCTCTATGGCCAAAGCCAAATATACCACCGAACCGAACGGCCATTTTGGACTAGCATTTACCCATTACACTCATTTTACATCTCCAATTAGGCGCTACCCAGACATGATGGTGCACCGTCTGTTGCAGCATTACCTCAATGGAGGTAAATCAGTAAGTAAAGATGATTATGAGGAGCTTAGCCTCCACAGTTCCAATATGGAAAAACGTGCTGCAGAAGCGGAGCGCGCCTCTATTAAGTATAAGCAAGTTGAGTTTATGAAAAATGCAGAAGATAAACCTTATGATGGTGTAATTACAGGCTTAACCGAATGGGGCATTTTTGTAGAAATTACAGAAACCAAATGTGAAGGAATGGTTCGAATGAGTGAAATGACAGATGATTTTTACGAGTTTGACGAAGACAATTACCGCATTATTGGTAAGCGCAATAAAAAGATGTTAAGTCTGGGCGACAAGGTTGTTGTTGAAGTTGTTGACACCAACATAGATCGCAGAACGATTGATTTATCTTTTGAGAAAAATTAACCGCAAAGGCGCAAGGACGCAAAGAAATCCTTTGTGTAACTTTGTTCTTCTTTGTTCTTCTTTGTGCTACTCTGTGGTTAATACCTAAATGAATCAAGACTTAAATACACTTTTAAATAAGATAAATACTGGCTTAGAGAACCTTGCGCTCCCTACAGGCCCTAAAAACCTGTATGATCCTATAAAATACATCCTTAGTATTGGAGGTAAAAGAGTACGACCGATGCTGGCAATGCTTGCTTACCAATTGTATAAAAAAAATGTTGACAATGTAGTACTACCTATTCTAGCATTAGAGGTTTTTCATAATTTTACACTGGTACACGATGATATTATGGACGAAGCTCCGCTTCGAAGAGGCAACGAAACTGTACACACCAAATGGGATGCCAATATTGCCATTTTATCAGGCGATGTAATGATGGTGAAAGCTTATGATTTACTGAGTAATGCCCCAGAAGAAGTGCTCCCAACCTTGCTTAAAAAATTCAATACCTGTGCTCAAGAAGTCTGCGAGGGTCAGCAAAAGGATATGGATTTTGAAAAGCTGCCTTCTATTTCTGTGGAAGAATATTTGGATATGATTCGACAGAAAACAGCTGTTCTTTTGGGTTTCAGTTTAGAAATGGGAGCCATTCTAGCAGGCGCTCCCACCAAAGAAAGTGATAAACTGTACGAAATCGGTGTAAATCTTGGGCTAGCTTTTCAGCTCCAGGACGACCTCCTTGATTTGTATGGCGGAGAAGGCTTTGGAAAACAAATAGGTGGGGATATTATTAATAAAAAGAAGTCGATATTAATTACCAAAGCCCTAGAGCTTTCTACTAATAACGCAGAGTTATTAAGTACATACAATTCTTCCATAGAACAGTCTCCTAATAAGGTTAGCATTATTTCTTCCTATTTCGATAAACTTTATGTGCAGAAGCAGGTTAAATCAATGGTATTAGAGTATGAGCAGAGCGGAAATCAAAAATTAGATGCGCTTACTACTTCTGAAGAGGGCCTATTGGGCCAATATATAACCCAACTTAAGTCAAGGGTTATGTAAATCTTGCACCATTTCGTATTTCATTCCATAAGTTCTAAGTATCTTTAGACCTGTTTTATTTAAATTAATTACATTGAATAAACACCAAACTCTCGATAAAGTTCTTGGCATTCAATATCCTGTTATCGTAGCTCCTATGTTTTTAATCTCTAATGTAGCAATGATTAAAGCTGCGCTAGATGCTGGTGTAACGGCAGCTTTCCCTGCCTTAAACTACCGAACCGATCAAGAATTAAGGGATGCAATAGCAGAAATCAAGGAGCATAGTGATAAACCGTTTGGTGTAAACCTTATTGTTAACAAATCGAACCCAAAGTATAAATCGCAGCTAAAAACATTAATAGAGCTTAAGGTTGATTACATTATTACGTCTTTAGGCAGCCCTAAAGACGTAATTGAACAGGCTCATACAGTAGGCGCGAAAGTGTTTTGCGATGTAATTGATTTAAAATTTGCTAAAAAGGTAGAAGAGCTTGGAGCAGATGGAATTATAGCTGTAAACAATAGGGCTGGAGGCCATTGTGGAAACTTGTCTCCTGCCGATCTTTTGAAAGAATTAAGAGAAAACTGCTCCATTCCTATTATTTCGGCAGGCGGTGTTGCAAATAGTGAAGATATTAATAATGCTATAAGTATGGGTGCTGCTGGAGTTCAAGTAGGCACCATATTTATAGCTTGTGAAGAGGCTCCGATTAGTCAAGATTATAAGCAGGCAATGGTTGATTATGGCGAAAAAGACATTATACTTTCTACCAAAATTTCGGGCACAGCAATTACTGTAATCAACACTCCTTATGTACAGCAAGTGGGCACTAAGAAAAACTTTTTAGAGTGGCTTCTTAAAAAGAATAAGTGGCTCAAAAAGTATGTAAAAATGATTATCATGTTTAGGGGTATGAAAAAAATTGAAAAGGCCGCATTGGGTGCCACTTATCAAAATGTATGGGTAGCTGGGCCAGCCATTGAATCGGTAAAATCTATTCGACCCTTAAAGGAAATTATTGGGGATCTTGTAAAAGGGTTATAGTAAACACTAATTTTCTAGTGCCACATTGCCATTTAACCACGGGTTATAAATATTCTAATGGTATTCTAATCTGCTTTATTAAGAGCAACTAACAAAAATTTACTATCTTAAATTTTGGACTCATAAAATCCTTCTATGAATCAGAATTTAACAGTTTTAGCAGCAATTATTGGATTTGGCGTTGTGGCAATGTCTGCAGCACAAATTGCTGGCTACTTCCGTAAAATCAAACTTCCCCTAATAACAGGCTTGTTAATTACTGGCATTTTAACCGGGCCCTTCATTCTCAACTTAATATCGACTTCTTCCATCAGCCATTTAGGGTTTATTAATGATTTTGCATTGGCTTATATAGCTTTTGCCGCAAGTGCCGAACTCTACTTACGCGAAATGAGGAGCCGCATCAATAGCATCAAATGGATGACTATTAGTCAGCTGGTTGTAACCTTTTTATTAAGCGGAGCAGCAGTGTTCTTGCTCTCTGGTTTTATTCCTTTTATGCAGGATTTTTCCATCACTTTGCGCCTAGCAGCATCTTCATTGTTTGCCGTTATTTTCGTAGCACGATCCCCTGCTTCGGCCATTGCTGTTGTAAACGAAATGAGAGCAAAAGGCCCTTTTGTGCAAACAGCTATTGGGGTTACGGTCCTTAAAGATGTATTTGTAATCCTCCTCTTTTCTTTTTGTTTGGAGGTTTCGATTGCCTTGTTTGAAAACACTCAGCTGAGTTTGGGATTTGCGGGTATTCTCTTATTAGAGTTAGTGGCAAGTGTGGTTACCGGTTTTCTGCTCGGAGGGTTTCTCATGAAGGTGCTGCAAACAAATTGGAAACAAATTTATAAAGCGTGGATAATTTTAACAGGAGGCTATTTAATGTATGTTCTCCATCATTGGTTAGATGACTATACGTTTGGTCTTTTCCAACACAGTATTAGTATCGAACCTCTATTGGTGTGTATAATTGCTAGTTTCTGGGTTACTAATTATAGCAAGTATAGGGCAGAGTTTTTGAGAATTCTTGACAGATCGGGCAAGTACATTTACGTTCCTTTTTTCCTCTTAGCAGGGGCTAGCTTACAGTTAAACTTGCTATTAGGTGTAGCAGGCATTGCATTTCTACTGTTCGTAGTAAGGTTAATTTCGCTAATGATTGGAGGCTATATTGGAGGAGCTCTTTCTGGCGACTCTCCTTTATTTAAACGTTTGGCCTGGATGCCTTATGTAACACAGGCAGGGGTTGGTTTGGGTCTTGCTACAATCGTTACAAATACATTCCCAGTATGGGGTGTACAGTTTTCAACCATTGTTATAGCTGTAATTGTAGTAAATCAAATTGTGGGACCCCCTTTGTTTAAATGGGCTATTAATAAAGTAAAAGAAGGGCATACTAGAGCAGATACGCCCGCTTTTGATGGAATTAAAGATGCCATAATTTTTGGGTTCGAACCCCAATCGGTAGCCTTAGCTAGGCAATTGATGGAGTCTGGCTGGGAAGTTAAATTGGCCACACTTAAACACGATATTAATAAAGATGAATACGATGACATTGACATTCAACATATTCCTGATCTTAGTTTAGAAACCCTAAATAAGTTGGATACTAAGCTATCTGAAGCAGTGGTTTTAATGTTAACCGATGATGAAAATCTAATTTTGTGTAACCTTATTTACGAGCATATTGGCACTAGCGATGTGGTCGTTAGGCTCAATAACAGATACAATTTTAATAAGTTTCATGATTTAGGTGCCCTCATTGTAGATCCATCAACCGCCATTGTCTCCTTGCTCGACCATTTTGTGCGCTCTCCACAAGCGGCATCTCTTTTACTTGGTATGGAAGGCGATCAAGACACTATCGATATTCAAGTACTCAACACCGATATTCAAGGCTTGCTTATTCGTAATTTGAGGCTGCCAGCAGATGTTATTATCCTATCTGTAAAACGAAGAGGCAATTTAATTATTTCCCACGGTTATACTAGGCTCCGAGCTGGGGATACCCTTACTATGGTAGGCTCTAAGAAAAGCTTAGCCGAAGTATCGTTGAAGTTTGGTTATTAATAGCGGGTGACTTGCTAATTACCTGCCCTACAACTTCATTAACCTCCACTATTTTTGAGGGAGTCACCTGCTGACTCATAGTTTCTCTAAAGTTTGGCTACTAATAACCATTTACTTTTTACAATTAACTATTTTTGTGGTTATGGCAAAAAATGATGATAATCTTTTGAAAAAAATCGTCTCACACTCTAAAGAGTATGGTTTTATTTTCCCCTCAAGTGAAATTTACGATGGGCTTGCAGCTACTTACGACTACGGTCAAAATGGGGTAGAGCTTAAAAATAACATCAAGCAATACTGGTGGAAAGCAATGGTACAAATGAATGAAAATATTGTAGGTATTGACACCGCTATTTTTATGCACCCTACTACTTGGAAAGCCTCTGGCCATGTAGATGCCTTTAACGACCCATTAATTGATAATAAAGATTCGAAAAAAAGATACCGTGCCGATGTTCTGGTTGAAGACCATATTGCCAAAATTGAAGGCAAAATAAACAAAGAAGTTACCAAGGCAGCGAAGCGTTTTGGTGATGCCTTCAACGAAGAAGAATTTGTTTCTACTAACGGGAGAGTTGTTGGCTACAAAGAGAAAATTTCCAGTATCGAAAAGCGAATGCAAGAAGTTGTCGATACCCAAAACTATGACGACTTTAAAAAGCTAATTGAAGATTTAGACATTTCTTGCCCTGTTTCTGGTTCTAAAAACTGGACTGATGTAAGACAGTTTAATTTGATGTTCTCAACCGAGCTCGGTTCCGTTGCAGGAGATGCCAGCACCATTTACTTACGCCCTGAAACAGCTCAAGGCATTTTTGTAAATTACCTAAATGTGCAAAAATCAGGTAGAATGAAACTGCCTTTTGGTATTGCCCAAATTGGCAAAGCCTTTAGAAATGAAATTATTGCCCGGCAGTTTATTTTTAGGATGCGGGAGTTTGAGCAGATGGAAATGCAGTTTTTTGTAAAACCAGGAGACGAACTTGATTGGTACGAAAAATGGAAAGAGAAGCGAATGAAATGGCATAAAGCCCTTGGCTTAGGAGAGAACAGCTACCGTTTCCACGATCATTTAAACATGGCGCATTATGCCAATGCTGCTACGGACATTGAATATGATTTCCCTATGGGATTCAAAGAGCTGGAAGGTATTCACTCTCGAACAGATTTTGATTTAACTGCTCACGAAAATCATTCTGGTAAAAAATTGCAGTTCTTCGATCCGCAAGAAAATAAAAACTATGTGCCTTATGTGGTAGAAACCTCTATTGGCCTCGACCGAATGTTTTTGGCCGTGCTTTCAGCAGCTTATAATGAAGAAACCTTAGAAGACGGGTCTGAGCGAATTGTGCTAAACATTCCTCCTGCTTTGGCACCAACCAAAGTGGCCGTTTTGCCATTAACCAAAAAGGATGGCTTACCCGAAAAAGCACGTGAGTTAATTGATGAGCTAAAATTTGACTTCACTGCTCAGTATGATGAAAAAGATGCTATTGGCAAGCGTTACCGAAGACAAGATGCCATTGGCACACCATACAGCGTTACCATCGACCACCAAACCTTGGAGGATAATACAGTAACAATCCGCGACCGTGACAGCATGGAACAAGTGCGAGTTGCAATGGAAGAAGTAAGAACTACGCTTGAGAAAAGCACTTCGCTAACAGAGCTTTTACGTAAAATTTAATTACCATAGTTCGTGTTTTTTTATGTTTTTGTAATAGTAGTAGTCGTTATTTTGGCCCATAAATTTTATGGGCTAGATGGTCTTTTGGTAAAGTGGAAATCTAAGAGAGATCTCCATATTCAATACAAAGAGCCCATTGAAAAATATAATAGGTTCTACCAAAGGCTTCCCGATAAAAGCAAAATTATATTTGAACAAAAGGTTAATTATTTCCTTTACACCAAAGAATTTATTCCTAGAACTATAGACGAGGTTACGGATGAAATGAAAGCCTTAATTTCAGCTACAGCCGTGCAATTAACCTTTGGCCTACCCGATATTACCCTCAAACATTTCGATAAAATACTTATTTATCCCAATGATTATTACTCCACAATTAACCGCCAATACCATAAGGGAGAAGTAAACCCCCGGTACAAATCCATTGTACTTAGCTGGCAGCATTTTGTAGAAGGCTTTGCCAACCCAACCGATGGCATCAATCTTGGCCTACACGAAATGGCGCATGCCCTAAAGCTCGAAAACCTAATTCAAAACGAAGAATATGCTTTTTTCGATCGAGTAGAATTGGAGAAATGGAAAACCTTAGCCAAGGCAGAAACGAGTAAAATTAAAAATGGTGGAGAAACGATCTACCGGCAATATGCTTCAGTAAACGAAGATGAATTTTTTGCGGTAAGCATTGAGTTGTACTTTGAGCAACCGCACAAACTATTCGAATTTAGCCCTGAACTCTATAAAACCCTCTCTAATTTATTAAGGCAGGATGTGAAGCAGTTGTACGATAAAATCACCAGTTCTTAAGGGTAATGTATATTTAGACTATCTTAGGATTTATTCCGTTTAATTAGTATTCTTTTCAAATTTTAACAACGTGAAAAAAGGAGTCTTCGTAATTTTAGTTTATATGATAATTGGAACATTAGTTAGTTGCTATAATTGCCCAGATGTGCCTTATCCTTATTACGATTTTAAAACCTTTTCTTTTCAATATAAAAATGGGACGAGCATTTCGAACCAACCATTTCTACTTAGTATTATTGAATCTGACATTGAAAATGTTGCCCAAACAAGATTTGAATTGTTTTCTTCATCCTATGCCCTAGAAAAATGCGAAGAAAATGGAGAACGTGGAAGAAAATATTATATTACTGATATTCAAGTAGTAAGCAATAACGATTGGGACAGCGAGCACCTTGCTGGAAGCCTTCTAAATGACATCATATTATATGAAACAATAACTAGGTCAAATACTGGAGCTATAAATGGATCGGTTTTTTCAGAAGCTCTGTCAGAAACAACGTTTTTCCCAAATGATGTTGGTGAAATAAATTTAAAGTTTGGAACACCCTCGCTTACCAAAACGCACGAGCTCACCATTTTAGCTATTAAATCAAATAAAGACAGCGTATCCGCAACAACGCAAAGAATTGTATGGGAATAATATCATTATCGTTTATCTAAAACTAAGCCAAAACACGTATTCCCTTGCTTTTAATATTACCCTATTTTTGCACCAACAAATTTTTCTATTAGATGCGTATTTGGTTTAAAGCAATACTAATAACCGTAAGCATAGCTGCCGTTATTCTATTTTTTGACGCTTATTGGTTTGTAGATAAACACAAAGAGTTTTACAAAGGGCAAGAAATTACACTTGCTAATCAAGCAACACCCGAAGCCGAACCCATTAAATTGCTAAAAGACAGTCTGTTTGTATCAATAAGTTCCGAAAATTATTCTAACTTTGCGCTCCGGTTATCGTCCTCCTATGCTAAAGCTAGGCAATACGATAGTGCAGCTAGTTATAAAGAGCTGATTGCCAACCGTTTTCCGAACGAGGAAAATTGGAAAAATGCCGGATTGATGTATTTTAAAGCATTTAAAAATGCTTCTGGAGAACAAGAAGAACAGCAAATGGCCTTGAAAGCCATCGCTTGTTTAGAGAACGTTGAAGGCATTTCTTCATCAGAAAAAGTAAAATTGGCCTTGGCCAACCTTTACTATTCGTATGAGGAGGGAATTAAGGCTACTCGATTACTCCAAGAAGTATTAATCGTTGATACTGCTAACCAAGAAGCCTTATACAGCCTAGGTATTCATTTTTTTCAAAGCAATAATTTTGAAAAAGCCACTGCGTATTTAAGCCAACTAATTCAAGTAGACAGTACTCACATAAACGGAATGTATTATTTGGCCATTGCCGATATAAAAATAGGCAACACCAAAGAAGGTAAAATGCTTTTTGAAAAATTGAAATTATTAGAGATCCCTGCAGAGGTAAAAGCCAATGTGGATGATTATCTAAATGAAATTAAATAAATTATAAACAACAGTTGGTGATTCATGATGGAACACGAACAGAAAACAACAAAATTATGCCTTGCGGTAAAAAAAGAAAAAGACATAAGATTTCTACTCACAAACGTAAAAAGCGTTTAAGAAAGAACAGACATAAGAAGAAGTAGAGTATCGTAGCAATTTGCTACAAACATATTCGCTCTGTAGCTAACCCTTTGGGCTGTTCTACAGAGCGTTTATTGGTTTAATAAAAATTAACATAAACGACTATTATTTTGAGTAATGAGTTAGTAATTAGTGCTACTCAAACTGGAAGTCGGATTGCCTTATTAAAGGATAAAGGATTATTAGAATACCATCGAGAAGACGACAGTCGTCAGT
>JAKISE010000062.1 GCA_021648745.1 Cyclobacteriaceae bacterium | reverse complement strand
TGTATTGCTAATCTAATGCCATCAAGATAAAACTTAATATTTACTAACCTTAGTGATCTATTTTTCAGTAGCTATATTTCGTTTTGTTGTGGACTAATATAAAAATAGTTGTATCTGGGGCATAGTTCTAATAGAAAAACTCTAAAGATTTGATCAGGCGGTACAAGGTGACTTGCAGGTTATGTCTAAATCAGGCATTATCGTGTTATGTTGTACGCTCACGATTATTTTAAAATTGCACATGCTAAGACCGTTGCAAAACAATAGCCATCAATTTTAATGAAGTCAGAAATTTCAGTACCTTTATACTCATTTGGTTTATCAACTGAATTACAACAAGTTATTTTCTTAACCTGACGGCATACTGGCGTGGCAGGCGAAAATAAAGGAACAAGTTACACCATATTAATTTTGTTTTTTTCTTAAACGACTAAGGTGCTGTGGGGTAATGCCAAGGAAAGATGCGGTGTATTGTAATGGCACTTTTAAAATAATGTCACCATTTTCTTTAATCATGTTTTCATACCGTTCTTGCGCAGATTGCGATTGAAGCATAGCTATGCGTCTTTCCATAAGAATGAATAAATTTTCCGCTATCACCCTTCTCCAAATCTGAATTTTTGGAACTTCTGCCGACAGTTTTTCTAATTCTTCTCTATTAATTATGTGGAGTTCTACCTCATCAATAGCTTCAATATTCTCTTTGGTGGGTGTATGGGTAAGAAAGCTGGTGAAAGAAGAAATAAAATTATTTTCATTCATAAAAAAACAACTAATCTCATTCGCATTTTCATCAGTATAAAACACCCTTACTGTACCACTACTTATAAAAGCAATATTATTGCAGTATTGGCCTTCTTTAATAAACAGGTCTCCTTTTTTTAGTATCTTGGAAACGAAATATTGGTTAATTATTTTAGCCTCATTTTCATTGAGGTTAATAATTTGGTTTATTACATCAATTGGTGTCTTCATTTTTTTAGCTTAGAGCAGTCAGAAACATTGCTTATTAATTACACCCTCATTTTTGCTATCACCTAGCAAAAGATACTGCTCGCATTTCACGAATAACCGTTACTTTTATTTGCCCTGGGTATTGCATATCAGTCTCAATTTTTTGGGAGATGTCAAATGATAATTGACCTGCTACTTTATCAGATACATGGTCGGCATCTACCATAACGCGTAGCTCTCTACCTGCTTGAATGGCATAGCACTTATTAACTCCATCAAATCCTGTGGCAAGAGCTTCCAAGTCTTTTAGTCGCTTAATGTACGACTCCATTACCTCTCTACGAGCACCAGGGCGAGCACCAGAAATGGCATCACAGGCCTGAATAATTGGAGAAATCATCGCAGTCATTTCTACCTCATCGTGGTGAGCTCCAATGGCATTACAAATTTTTGGATGCTCTTTGTATTTTTGAGCCAGCTCCATACCAATAATGGCATGTGGTTTTTCCGATTCTTCGAACCATACCTTACCAATATCGTGCAATAATCCAGCACGTTTGGCTTGCTTGGGGTTGAGCCCAATTTCTGCCGCCATAATAGCACAAAGATTAGCTACTTCACGAGAGTGCTGCAACAGGTTTTGACCATACGAAGAACGGAAGCGCATACGACCCACCATTTTAATTAACTCAGGGTGGAGGCCATGTATACCCAAATCGATAACGGTACGCTCACCAATTTCAACAATTTCTTCTTCAATATTTTTTCGAGTCTTGGCTACAATTTCCTCAATTCTCGCTGGGTGAATTCTGCCATCTGTCACTAGCCTGTGCAACGATAAACGAGCAATCTCTCTTCGCACAGGGTCGAAACCAGAAATGATAATGGCTTCAGGCGTATCGTCCACAATTATTTCAACGCCTGTTGCTGCTTCTAATGCTCTAATATTTCGCCCTTCTCGGCCAATAATTTTACCCTTAATGTCATCACTTTCTAAGTTGAAAACGGAAACACAGTTTTCAATGGCGTGCTCGGTAGCCGTTCGTTGAATGGTTTCGAGTACAATCTTTTTAGCTTGCTTGGTAGCTGATAATTTTGCCTCTTCTACAATATCTTTAATTTGAGCCGAAGCTCTAGTTCGAGCTTCATCTTGTAAGGTTTCAATAATTTGATCCTTTGCTTCTTCTGCTGAAAGGTTTGCTATTTTTTCAAGGATCGAAACTTTTTGATCGTTAAACTTATCAAGCTCTTCTTTCTTACGAGCCACAATTTCCATTTGGTTTTTTAGCTTTTCAGATAGCTCATCGTATTCGGTAGATTTACGATTGTTTTGCTCAATTTGTTTAGAGAGGTGTTGGTCTCTTTGCTTGAGCTTATTTTCGTTCGAAAGGATTTGATTCTTCTTACGATTCATCTCCTCATCAAATTCAGATTTGAGTTTGATGAACCGCTCTTTGGCTTCAAGAATTTTTTCTTTTTTTACTTCTTCCGCATCAATTTCAGCTTTCTTAATGATAAGTGCCGCACTTGATTTCGCCTTTTGTTCTTCCGCTTTATTGGCTTTTGCAAATAGTATTTTACCTATAATAATACCTGCTATTAACGCAACAAAACCTGTTACAATAATGTATATTAAATCTGTCATTTGTTAACCCTTTATATGTTTATAATGAGCAAACAATTGGATATCAAGCTGTTAGATAGACTGCGATATAAGGTTATTTAATCCGGCTAATTTTTCTTGGAGTAGGCTGTCTTCGTTTGAGCTACCCTCTGTTTTTAGTCTTTCAACCAGTGCATCAAAAGCCACCATTGCCAGTAAATCTTGTTTATCGTCAATACCAAATTGGCTTTTGAACAGTTTTATTTTTTCGTTAACAATTTTTCCAGCCTTTCGTATCCGTTCTTCCTCTTCAGGCTCTACCTTCATTGGATATTCTCTGTCAGCTATTTTTATTTTTATTGAAAGCTTATTCATTAATAGTATGCCTTATCGGCTTAGTTGAGCTATACAATAATCTATTTCGTTAACGTAATCGTCAATCTTATCTTTGAGCTTTGAAACATCCTCATTGTCTGTCCCTATGCTTCCTGCAATTTTACTAATTTTTATCTGATTTTGAAAATTTTGAATCTGTTCAGTTTTAGCTTTCAACTGTTCTGCCAACTGCTGATTTTCAATTCTCAATTGCTCATTTTTCTGCTTTTCGCCAGTATATTGGTTTAAAAGTAGATTAACTTTTCTTTCGAGGGATTGAAATTCATTTTGAAGGCTTTGATTCTCCATATTTCTACTGTCTTATTACGGCACCAAGTTCTTTTTCAAATGTTGCCATCAATCGTTTCATCGTTTTATCAATTACTTTATCGGTTAATGTTTTTTTATCATCCTGAAGAATAAACCTCAAGGAGTAAGCCTTCTTACTCTTCTCAATTCGGTCGCCTTCGTACAAATCAAAAACGTCAACTGATTTAATCAAACTTCTTTCGGTCTTCTTTGTGAGTTCAAGAATATCCTGATACGAAATTGATTTATTTATAACCAGTGAAAGGTCTCTACGCACCTCAGGGTACTTCGAAACTTGCGTCACCATAATATTATCATTTGTCTTGCGTAAAAGCAAATCCCAATCGAAACTTGCGTAAATTACTTCTTGCTTAATGCCTAAGGATTTTAATATTTTACCATTAAGGCTCCCTATTTCAACCGAAATTTTTTGACCTAGATTATAACTCAACCCGAAACTAAAAATATCGGAAACCTCTTTAGTAATATTTGACGAAGAAAGGTTCATCCTTCCTAAGACCCCTTCTATAATTCCTTTTAATTGGTGAAAATCAGCAGGAGTCTTTTCGCTATTCCACTGCTTTTCTTTTTCTAAACCTGTAATAAAGAGAGCTAATCTTTTTTCTTCTTTGTATTCACCCTCCTTTTTAAAATACTGTTTCCCAAATTCGAATACCTTGAGGTTAGATTGCTTATAATTTATATTTCGAGCGAGGACTTCAAGTCCTGAAAAAAGTAAACTTTGGCGCATAACACCTAAATCTTCACTTAGTTTATTGAGTATTTCAACGCTTTCATCGGCTTGTACAGTAGCTGTAAGGTTGGTGTATTCAGGTTTCGTTAATGAGTTGGTCATCATCTCGAAATACCCGTTATCCACTAAGTAGGAAGAAACCTTCTGTTGAATTTTATCAAAGTCCTTTCGTTGAGAATTGGCTAAAAAGCTAGACCCAACACTATCTGGTAATTTGATATTATTAAATCCATAGATACGAAGTATTTCTTCGATTACATCAGCTTCTCTGGTAACATCTACTCGAAAAGTTGGGATGGAAGCTGTAAATCCTGCATCGGTAATATTGCTCAATTCAATATCCAAAAGGGTAAGGATAGAATGAATTTTATCTTTAGAAATCTCCTGACCTATTAAACGATTTATATTTCGATACGAAACTGCAACTTCAACCGGTTTTATTGGGTTAGGGTAGATGTCAACTATATCAGACGAAATGCTTGCACTAGCTAATTCTTTTAGTAAAAGGGCAGCTCGTTTGAGGGCATAAACAGTGCCATTAGGATCAGTGCCTCTTTCAAATCTAAAAGAAGCATCTGTTTTTAACTGGTGCACCATAGCCGATTTTCGAATAGAGGCTGCATCAAAATAAGCCGACTCTAAAAAGATACTAGTCGTTGTATCCGAAACCCCAGAAGTTACGCCTCCAAAAACGCCTCCAATACACATAGGTGATTCACTATCGCAAATCATTAAATCTTCCGCTTTTAGCTTGCGCTCTTTATCGTCAAGTGTTAAAAAAGGCGTGTTAGCAGCTAAGGTTTTAACAACCACTTTTTGATCTTTAATTTTTGCATAATCAAAAGCGTGCAATGGCTGTCCCGTTTCGTGCATTACAAAATTGGTGATATCCACCACATTATTAATGGGTGATAAGCCAATGGTCAGCAGCCTGTTTTTTAACCAATCGGGCGATTCTGTAATTTTTATATTATTCAGGGTTACTCCCGAGTACCTTGGGCAAGCTTCCGTATTTTCTACAGAAACATCAATGGGTAAACTATTGTCATCTTTACCAAAAGTCTTAACAGATGGCCAATTAATCTCTTTCTCCGTAACTGCTTTTACGTCTCTGGCAGTACCCAAATGTGAAATGGCATCTGAACGATTGGGAGTTAAGCCAATTTCGAATACATAGTCTGTTTCTACATTAAAATACGTTAATGCTGGTGTGCCGGGCTTAAGGTCGGTATCAAGTACCATTATGCCATCGTGGTCTTTGCCAATTCCAATTTCATCTTCAGCACAAATCATTCCTTCGGAAACTTCTCCTCTAATCTTGGCCTTTTTAATTTTAAAGGAATCCCCTTCGGCTGGGTATAAAGTTGCTCCAACGGTAGCCACAATTACGGTTTGGCCTTCGGCCACATTGGGCGCACCACATACAATTGGAGAAGGTTCGTCTTTACCAATATCAACTGTGGTTGCACTTAATTTATCTGCGTTTGGGTGCTTGGTACAAGAAAGCACCTTTCCAATCACTAAGCCTTCAAGCCCGCCTTTAATGGTTTCAAATTTTTCGAGCCCCTCAACTTCTAAGCCTGTATCGGTTAGTATTTCTGAAAGGGCTTCAGGTGATTTATCTATATCAATATACTGGCGTAACCAGTTATAAGAAATTTTCATTTTTAAAAAATCTTTAAGTGGGCAAAATTAGCGATTTACCAGTTAATGAAAGAGGAGCAAAGTCTATTTATTTGTCTCTTTGGCAATACTTATTTAATGTTCAGGAAAAGATTTTTCTCCTGCTACAATTGCAACAGCCAACCTGTTTTCCTTAGGAGGGAATGGGCATGTGTAGCCTTCCATATAAGCGCAATAGGGATTATATGCCTTGTTAAAGTCTAATAATATTTTTCCTCTTTGTGCAGGCTGTACATCAAGGTAGCGACCTCCTCCATAGGTTGCCTCTCCGCTTGTTTTATCCAAAAAAGGGATGAAAAGTGTGGGGTCATTTCGTTGGGTTGAGGCTAACACCAATAATGTGTTGTCGGTCTCTTGCCATTTAAAATTAGCCGTACCCACAACTAAAAATTTATCAATGGTGCCTGTGCTGGTGGCTAAACTAAGGGTGTCTTGTTTTGCTCTTTTTTTGTAGACTGCTTCAATTCTATAATTCAAGTCGGCTGTGTAATAATTTAAATAACTAAAGTTGATTTTTTGTTGCAAAAAAGGAGACTCTAGCGAAAATCTAAAAAATTCCACTTGGTCGTGACGATGAATCGAAAGGTTATCTAAGTATTGCTGAGGATTTTCCTCTTTTGTTAGAAACCAATAAAGCGCTGCTGAGCAAAATAGTACCACGCTTCCAATAATTATCTGCTTCATGTAAATACGATTTAAAAAACGCCTTCATCGGCCATGCTAAAATAGCTTGAATCGGTGTAGATGAGGTGATCTAGTACAGGTATTTCTAGAATTCTGCCTGCTTCTTTTAATTTCTTTGTAAGGTTAAGGTCGGTTTGGCTAGGTTTAAGGTTGCCAGAAGGGTGGTTATGTACAAGAATTATGCTACTTGCTAAAGACTCAAGAGCAACTTTAAAAATAATTTTGGGGTCAGCCACAGTGCCAGATACACCACCTTGACTAATGGCTACTGGTTTTAATAATTGATTCGCTCTGTTTAATAGGAGTATCCAAAACTCTTCATGAGGCACATCTTGCAAATAAGGTGTCATGATATCATATACTGATTTTGAACTTGTAATTTTTATGATTTTTGGCTGATCGGATTCTTTTCTTCTTCGCCCAAGTTCTAATGCACTTATGATGTTAATCGCCTTGGCCTCCCCAATGCCTTTGAACTTTTTTAAATTGTTTACAGAGAGCTTTGCTAGCAAGTTGAGATTATTATCAACCGAATGTAAAATTTGCTTGGCTAAATCAACCGCAGTAAGGGTTCTTGTGCCAGACCCAATTAATATTCCTATAAGTTCAGCTTCTGACAAAACGGACTTTCCTTTTAAAAGAAGCTTTTCTCTTGGCCTGTCTTCTTCGGCCCATTCCTTGATTGATGTTTTATTCTGCTCCAATTTTTACAATATAGGAGATAATTCTAATTTTTGGAAAAATTGGGCATAAAAAAACCTGCTATAATTAGCAGGGGTTTTTTTAAATATGTTTAGCTAGCTTATAGGCTATTTACAAATTTTGTCAATCTCGACTTATTATTTGCTGCTTTATTCTTATGAATAATATTTCTTTTTGCTAATTTATCAATCATTCCAGTTACTTTTTTAAGTAACTCTTGTGCAGTTGCTTTATCGGTAGAACCTTTTAATTCTTTGATAAACGTACGTGTTGATTTAGCTTGATATCGATTTCTTAGCCTCTTGGCGTTATTCGATCTAATTCTTTTTAAAGCTGACTTATGATTTGCCATAATGTATATATAATTCTTACTCGCCTTTCAAAATTTGAGAGTGCAAATGTACTAGTAATTATTTTGAATGCAAAGAGTTGATTTTAAATATTTTTATCTCTATCATGTATATTCAATGCAAATAACGTTAATAATTTCATTAATTACCTTATTGTGGCTTCCTAGTAGCACTGAGGATTGGGGTTTCTTTGGCCATAAAAAAATAAATGAACTTGCTATTTATATTTTACCTGCTGATTTGCAATCATTTTATAAGGCACATAGCACAGAAATAATTGAGTTGTCTGTTGCACCAGATCAACGCAGATACGTTGTTGAAGAGGAAGGGGCTAAGCACTATATTGATTTGGATTTATATGATTCTTTTCCATTACCAAAATATTGGAATCAAGCAGTAGAGAAGTATGGAGAACAATATTTAAGGGAAAGAGGGATAGTGCCATGGAATACATATTTTGTTTATCATCAGTTGGTAAAGGCCATGGCTGATAAAAATTATAAGCGTATTATCAAGCTTTCAGCGGACTTGGGACATTATGTAGCAGACGCTCATGTGCCTTTGCACACCACCAGTAATTATAATGGGCAGTTTACGGGTCAGCTAGGCATTCATGCCTTTTGGGAATCTCGATTACCAGAACTTTATTTTGATAGTTATGATTTATTTACCAATAGAGCAAGGTATATAGAGGACGTGCAAGGCGAACTTTGGCAAACCATTGAAGAATCGAATGCTCTATTAGAAACAGTTTTGCAACTAGATAAGGAGCTTACCCAAACCGTAGGCGAAGATAAAAAGTACGCCTACATGCAAAGAGGTAAAAAAATAATTCGGATGCCTTCTGAATATTATGCTTCAAAATATAATGAACTTGTTGGTGGTATGGTTGAGCAAAGAATGCGCAAAGCCATTTTTAGAGTTAGCAGTTTGTGGTTTAGTGCATGGGTAGATGCCGGGCAACCTGTGTTGGATGAGCTCGCAGTTGTTGAAACCGTAACGGACACAATCCAAAAAAACTTGGACAATCCATTGCCAATTAGAGGTCACGATTATTAGAAAATAGAATTTTAGTACATTTATAGCATGCGAAGAGCAGCTACTTTAATTTTATTGTTTTTGATGGCACTTGAGGTTGATGCCCAATTAGATAGCCTCCATAAGGAATTATTGTTGGCAAATGACTCTGTAAAGTCAGAAGCATTACTAGCTATTTCTAGTAATTATAATGGAAAGAATACCGATTCTGTGTTTTTTTATGCTACAGGGGCAATGGAATATGCTGTAATGTATAATAATGAGAAAATGATTGGGAGATCATTTACGAATCTTGGAACGGCAATGCTCTATTACAGAAAATATGATTCTGCACTTTACTATTATAATAAGGGAGTGGAAATTAGCACTCGTATTAATGATAAATATGGCCTCACTAGAAATTTAACCAACCTTGGGATTATTTATTATTATAAAGGGGAATTTAAAAAAGCATTACAACATTATATTGCTGCAGCAACTATTGGAGAAGAGCTTAATGCAACTAAAATTTTGGCTTCAATATATGATAATATGGCCATCATTTATCAAAGAATTGATGACTTAGATAAGGCAAAAAAGATCTATCAAAAAGCTTACAAAATGGCTGTTAGAGCTAATGTTGTTAACTCTTCTCTTACAAATTTATCCACCTTATATATTAAACTTGGAATTTACGATTCTGCACTTATCAGCATTAACTTAGCTTATAAGTTGTACAAAAAGCATGATTTAAAAATAAAGGAGGCTAATGCATTAGGCATCAAGGGGTATATTTTAATGAAATCAAAACAGTACAATCGTTCATTATTATTTTTTGATAGTGCAAGACTTTTGTTTCTTCAATTAAAAGCACCAGAGTTAGCAGCCGAGCAATACATTTATACTGCTCTTGCCCTTGAAAAATTGGATTATAATAATAAAGCACTAGCTAGTTTAACTGAGGCACTGAATCAAAGCTCATCACCTCTTATAGTAAAAGATGTAGAAAGTAACAGGGCAATTATCTACGAAAAATTAGGAAAGACCAATAAGGCAATGACGAGTTATAAAAAGTTTATTGCTGTTAGAGATAGCTTAGATAATCTTGAAAAATATAAGCAAATCACTGAACTCGAAACTAAGTACGAAACAGAAAAAAAATCGAGAGAGATTGAGTATTTGAATAATCAAGCCAAAATCCAACACCTTAAAATCGCACAGCAAAGTTGGATGATTGCAGGAAGTGTTCTGTTTTTTAGTGTGCTAGTTTTAGTATTAATGTTGTTTTACAGACAACGGAGCCTAAAAAGGCAAAATGAAATGCTAACTATCCAGCAAAAGCTATTTAGGTCGCAAATGAGTCCACATTTTATTTTTAATGCACTAACCTCAATTCAAAAGTTTGTAATTAAAAATGACCAGCTGGCAGGTAGTGGCTACATTGCCAAATTTGCACAATTGATGAGGCAGGTACTCGAACACTCTAGGGTAGAATTTATTTCATTGGAAGAAGAAGTTAATACGCTAAAAAACTACCTCGATTTGCAACAATTACGATTCGATAATAAATTCACTTACACCATTTCAACAAAAAATATAGAGGATAATTCCAGCCTTTTAATACCACCAATGATTGTGCAGCCCTTTATGGAGAATGCACTTGAACATGGTATTTCACAAATAAAAGAGGGTAAAATTGATATCAGTTTTTATAAGAAAAATAATGAGATTACGTTGAGGATTGTCGATAATGGGTTAGGGTTTATTAAACAAGAAAAAAATGGTCATAAATCTCGTGCTACCGAAATTACAGAAGAAAGGCTTTCATTATTTAGAAAAAAATTCAAAAGAGATTACTCAATGAAAGTGGAGTCTCGAACTAAGGGAACCCAAGGCGTAGAAGTAATAATTACCTTGCCATTTAAATTGGAACCAGTATTTTAAGCTTAACTTTCAGAAATGAAAATTTCTATATTTATTGCAAAAGCAAACCCTACGAATGAAAGTAGCCATTATAGATGATGAGTCTTCGGTAAGAGAAACCTTACGTACTATTATAGAATTGCAATTTCCTGCCTTGGTAATTAAAGAAGCAGCAAGCGTAGCAGAAGGCGTTACTCTTATAAAAGAATATCAGCCAAACCTTATTTTTACGGATATAAAATTAGGTGATGGAACAGGCTTTGATTTACTAAATAGAATTAAAGGAACATTAGATTTTCAGTTGGTGTTCGTAACAGCACATAATGAGTATGCCGTAAAAGCGTTTAAATTTAGTGCCATAGATTACATTCTTAAACCCATTGATTATGAAGAGGTAAAGAATGCCATCAACAAGGCACTTAAAAATGAATCGGCTAGCTCAATAAGCTATAATGCGTTGATTAATAACACATTGCAATCTCCGCAAAAAATAGTGCTTTCCGATACGCAAAATATTTACCTAGTAGATATTGATGATATTATGTATTGTATGGCAGTTAGTAATTATACTCATTTTTATCTGGAGGATAACCGTGAAATAGTTATCTCTAAAACGCTAAAGCATTACGATGATCTCTTGCAAGACTCAGGTTTTTTTAGGGTGCATCAGTCGTATATTATTAATTTAAAATATTTTGGCAGATACAGTAAAAGAGATAGTGGTGAAGCTGTATTAAAAAACGGAAAAATTATTCCTGTATCTACACGTAAGCGTGATGATCTTTTTAAGGTACTCAAAGAATTTTTAAATTAATCTTTGATTATTTCTTAAGTAAAGATTTTACAATCTAAAAAACCATTAGCCCTCGCTAAAAAAAATAACTGGTAACCAGTTTATTGTTATCAAATTCTAAACAGTTTTTCGCACTTACTAAATGCATGTTGGCACTTACTCAAGTGCGTTAATTGCTTTATTAAATTCACGTAATTTTCAATATTAATTATCAAATGATGGAAAGTTTTCCATTGAATTTGAACCTAAACTTATTGAAAATGACAAGAAAAATTACGTACACAAGGATATTGTTTGGAGCACTTTTTTTTGCACTGCTACTAACTAATGCCTGCAAAAAAAAGACTGTAGAACCAGATGCCCGCACAGTTCAACTCGAAAAATTAACTTCAACTTGGAAAGTGAAAACCGTAGATAATGATGGCTCCGATGTAACCAGCCAATACACAGGCTTTACCCTTATAATTGACCAGTTAAAATATAGCACCCAAAATGGAGGCAATCCATGGCCAGCCTCAGGCACGTATGATTTTAAGGGTAGCGACCTAACCAAACTTGTACGCAGCGATAATGTAGAAGTAAGTATTGATGAAATAACAGATAAAACACTCATACTCACTTTTAATTACACCACCGTAAATGGTGGGCGTGTAAACGGAATAACAGGCAACTTTACTTTTTCACTTACTAAATAAAAACACGTCATTCCTCCGATAGCTATTGGAGGAATCCGCACTAATTAAATAACTAGATTATGAACATATATAAATACATACTCATTGCCTTATTGGCAATTGCATCTTTGGCAACACAAGCACAAACTATTGTTTATGTAGATGCCGCAGCCACAGGATTTAATAATGGTACTAGTTGGGTAAATGCCTTTAAAGAACTACAGCCAGCTATTGATGCCGCAGCATTAAGCACTCCTGCACAAGTGTGGATAAAAAAAGGCACTTATTACCCAACCGCAACTACTGATAGAAATATTTCATTTATAATGAAAAATGACGTGGAAATATATGGTGGTTTTAAAGGCATAGAAACTGCTTTAACTGACCGTGACTGGACAACCCACGAAACTATTTTATCAGGCGATATTGGAGTACTAGGAACGGATACCGATAATTCACATAATGTAATTAATAATAGCTATTTGGCAGTGAGCCCGTTAACCAATTCAGCAATTTTAGATGGTGTAATAGTTGAAAAAGGCTATAATCAGGATAACTCTCCTGCTCGGATTGGCGGTGCTGGGTTACGTAATGAAAACGCAAGCCCGATCATCCGAAACTGTACGTTTAGAAATAATCAACTTATAATAAGTGGTTGGGGCGGAGGAATGCTAAACACTGGGAAATCTCATCCATTTATTGTTGGCTGTAAGTTTATTAGCAATTCTTCAGCTTCTTGGGGCGGAGCTATTGCGTATCGTGATCAAGGTTCGGGAATTCATAATGTAGAGTCCGTAATTTCAAACTCCCTTTTTTATAATAATCATGCTAATTCTGTAGGTGGAGCTATTTATGTAATAGGGTATTATGTTAATATTATTAATAATACTATTGCAAATAATACTTCAACGCAAACTGGGGTTGGTATTTTTTACTCCACTTTTTCTACTATAACTACCGCAGCATACACCAATAATATTATTTGGGGCAACACAACCACTAGTACAGCTACTGTTGACATTCAACTTCGCTTGGGAACTCCAAATAAACCCATTGTAAGCAATAGTATTGTAGAAGGAGGTTATCCTGGAGGTTTTAATGCCGACCCATTGTTTTATGATGCTTCTAATGGAGACTTTTCTATCAAAAACTGTAACTCACCTGCCATTAATGTGGGTGTAAATGCAAGTTTACCCTTAGGCATTATAACCGACCTGGCTCAATCTACTCGTATTTTTGATACCACCATAGATTTAGGAGCCTATGAATACCAGTACCTGCCTATGTCGTTTTCTGCCATAGAGGTAGGTAATGTAAGCTGTAATGGAGGTGCCAACGGGCAAATTTCCGTAAATGTAGGAGGAGGAGCATCTCCCTTTACCTATAATGTAGATGGGGGCAGTTTTGGTACAAATCCTATACTTACTGGCTTGGCCGCAGGTAGCCATACCGTAATTGCCAAAGATGCTAATGGTTGCGAAATAACAACCACAGAATCGATTACCGAGCCTACAGCTTTAACTATTACGGTAACAAGTACCAACCTTACGTGTAACTTAAATAATGATGGTTCTGCAAGTGTTACAATAAGTGGAGGTTCTACGCCTTATAAATTATACCTAGATAATGTGCTTATTCAAACCTTGGCTGGCAACACTTATGTTCAGAATGCACATGATGCAGGTACTTATACCTATGGAATATTAGATGCCAATGGATGTGTGGTTGCCGCTAATCCTATCACAATTACACAGCCACCTGTGCTTACGGCAGGCCTTACTAAAAACAATGATGTATCGTGTAATGGAGCTGATGATGGGAGTTTGTCTGTAACAGCTACTGGAGGTACATCGCCTTATACTTATAGTTTAGATGGTACTAATTTTCAGTCATCAAACGTGTTTGAAAACCTAGGAGGAGGGACTTATGGGGCTCAAGTAAGAGATGCTAATTATGTTGCACTTACTTCAGGTTGTAATGCAACTACAGGGAGATGGAGCATAACCATTATAGAACCAACAGCACTAAGCACGAGTGTTGCCACAACTGATTTGGTTTGTGCAGGTGCTCAATCTGGTGAAATCGTAGTAACAGCCTCTGGCGGTACTGCTCCATTGGAGTACTCTATTGATGGAAGCACTTTCCAATCATCTGCTACTTTTTCGGGGCTTGATGGAGGTAGTTATTCTGTAATCACAAGAGATGCCAATAGCTGTAATGTGACAGATAATGTGACTCTTACAGAGCCAGCAGCTTTTAGCTCGGGAGTACTGTCGGCTAACATCACTTGCCACGGTGATGGGGATGGAAGTATCACCCTGTCGCCTACAGGAGGCACTTCTCCGTACGAGTACAGTATAGACGGTATCAATTTTGGGAGCAGCGGCTCTTTCACCAGCCTTTTGGCTGGAGACTATACAGTCACTATCCGTGATGCTAACAATTGCGAATACACGGAACAAATTACCATTAGCGAACCAGCTGCATTAACAATAGCCGCTTCGTTTGATGGGGCAAGTGTTTCTCTAGCAGCTACAGGTGGCACGTCTCCTTATAATTATAGTGTTGATGGTACTACTTTTCAAACAAGCAGTACGTTTGTTTTAGGTAATGGGCAATACACCTTTACGGTAAAAGATAGTAATGATTGTGAGGCAACCACTACGCAATCGTTGGTAATAACCGCATTAGATAAGTTCAGTATAGAACAAGTAAGTATTTATCCTAATCCAGTTACTTCGGAGTTGTATTTTCAAAAGTTAGGAGTGGGTGATAAAATTAGTATTTTCGACCAATCGGGCAGAACCGTATATACCCACAAGGCGGATAATTTAACTTCACAGCTGAATGTTAGTTATTTAGAAAATGGGGTTTATATGTTATTTGTAACCGATACAAAAGGTGGTATTAGCAGGTTTAAATTTATAAAAAAATAAGCTCTGTTATAACAGCAAAAATTAGAATTTAAACCCACTTAGTTTTTTAGAAAGAACTAAGTGGGTTCTATTAATAAAAAAATAAACACAACAAATAATGGAAGAAGAATCTGAAAAAGAGATAGGCTTATTAAAACAAAAATTCTTTGAATTTGAGCGTATGGGTTTAATATCGTATGAAAAATATTTAGAAAAAGAATTTGAATTTGCCTCAAAAAAGAAAATTAGGAAATACTATAAAAATTATATTATTAGCCAGCTAGAGATGACTGCTAAAAAAATAGAAAAGTTAACTAAAAAATTAACTTCAAAATGAGAAGAACAATCCTTTGTTTTTTAACTTTATTAGTCAGTATTCATACATCAGCTCAAAAATCCGAAAATTTTGGCTATAGACATTTTAAGTATATAATTGAAGGAGATTCAGTAGATGTCCTCATAAAATCTAAAAAAGGAGATGAAAACAAGAAAAAAGCTCTCTTTTTTGCGGTTCAAGGATCTTTAGCTGTACCACTAATTATACATAATGGAACACACCTTTTAAAATATTCCACTCTTGAAGAAGGTTCTGTGGAAAACGATTATCATCTGGTAATTGTTAGTAAACCAGGAATACCATTATTAGCGAATAAAGACAGCCTAGTTGATGGTAAAGAGTATTTTATCAATAAAGAAGAATACATTTATCCTGAAAAGTATGTGAAAAATTATTATTTAGATTATTATGTAAAACGTAATCTTCAGGTTATCGATTCTTTATTCAAGGAAAATTGGGTAGATACTTCTAAGTTGGTTATCTCTGGTCATTCACAAGGAAGTGGTATCGCTCTTTCAATGTGTGACAAAACTACCAAGGCTACTCATTTAATCTATTCTAGTGGCTTACCATATTACTCTATGATATTAGCTATGTTAAATAGGGAACGTATGAATGAAAAAAACGAAGAAAACCCACGTGTAAAAAAAATAATGCAATATTGGAAAGAAGTTGTTGACGATCCAAATAATTATATAAACCCAAATAGAGATGCTAACTTAACTCTTTCTTCATTTTCACAAAATGAAAATAAAATTTTGAAACGTTTGAGAATCCCCGTTTTAATTTCCTATGGCACTAAAGATGAGTCAAGTCCATATCAAGATATGTTCAGAATTGAAACCATAAAAGATAGAATTAACCACATCACATTTAAAGACTACATTGGTTTAGGACATAATTACCAATTAAAAATTCCTGATAAAAATAATCAAAAAACGGACTTTATATCTGAGGTTGTTTCTGATTGGTTACAATGGATAAATGATAATCCAGCTAGAGCTAACAGGTAAAAAAATAGAAAAACTAACTAAAAAATTAACTCCAAAATGAAAAAAAGTATAAGCCTTTTGTTGATGCTAGTTGGTTCTGTTCTATCATTAAATGCACAATCATATACGCCAGAAAGCTTTGGTTTTAAACCTTATTCTTTTAAGGATAACGAATTAGGCACGGTTAATTATTATGTTACGCTAAACAAAATCGAAACGCCTAAACCACTTTTGGTTTATATTGATGGATCTAGTGCAACTCCTATATTTAGTGTACTTAAAAAGCCGGGTGGTAGCACAAGAATTTCCTCTGGTATTCCTTTTAACATTCAGAAATTATCAGATCAATTTCATATTGTGGTTATTAGTAAGCCAGGCATGCCCTTTGTAGATAGTTTACAGGCTAAATCGATGAAGGAGTTTAAGAAAAACTATAAGCTGCCTATGGGTTATAAGAATAAGCTGAGCCATAGCTGGCGCGTAAATTCTGCTTCAAAAATTATCGATATCTTGTTTAAGGAGCTGCCCATATATAAAAACGAAATAATAGTTTTTGGGTATTCCGAAGGTGGCATGGTAGTACCGAAACTTGCACTAATTAATAAAAAAGTTACCAAAGTGGTAAATATTGTAGGTGGCGGATTAAACCAGTTTTACGATCTTATTTTGGAGCAGCGTATTAATGCTCAAAAGGGTGAAATTACCAGTATTCAGGCACAAAAAGTAATTGATAGTCTGTTTATTGAGTTTGAAACTATTTATAATAACCCACAAGTCATTGATAAAGAATTTTGGGATGATACTTATTTGCGCTGGGCAAGTTTTTGCACAGATATTCCGATGGAAGATATGACTAAACTTGACATTCCTATTTTAATGATTTCGGTTGGTAAAGACCCGAATTCGCCCATTTTAGGGCTGGATTATGTTAAAATTGAGTTTATGAGGCTAAGAAAAACAAATCTTACCTATAAAGTGTACCCCAATTGCGATCATTATTTTTATGACATGATAGAAAAAAAAGACAGATTAGAAGAGATGATGGAGTATGTATTAACTTGGATTGAAGAGTAATTTTAGAGTCTCTATTTTGCAAATAAAAATTCAGTTTTCCTCGTCATTCTCTTGCTAACAACACCTTCTCTTTAGTGGTAAATATTGTAGGGGCGGATTAAACCAGTTTTGCAATCTTATTTTAAAGCAGCGTATGCGCAAAGCTATTTACCGCGTAAGCAGTTTGTGGTTTAGTGCTTGGGTGGATGCTGGCCAGCCCGAATTGGATGAATCAGAACAATTTAGGGAAATGCCATTAGACTCTATAAATAAGAAGTTGGATAAGGTGTCCGTAAGAAATCATGATTATTAAAAAGTATTGAGCCATAATTACTATGACTCAATACATGGTTCTGATTTAATGTGTATTATCATCTATTAACTACGATCCGAGTTGTAAATGTATCTTCTCTGTTAAACAACTTTAAAAAATAGATTCCATTTGGTAACGCAGTAGTATTCACTTCAATCAAGTCGCTTGAGCTACCTTTTTGTAATACTGCCATCCCATTCAAATCGTATATAATTATCGAATCAAACTCTTTGTTAGGTTGACCTATAAAGAGTATGTTTTGTGCAGGTTGAGGATAAATATTTATATTGTTTGCCCTTAAGTCCTCTAACCCCGTAATGTTGTCAATTATTTCAAATACTTGACCTGCCTCTGTAGCTGCATTATAAGTAGCATTGCCTGATTGTTTGGCGGTAACAGTAACCATACCGGGAGATGTGGGGGTTAGAGTGCTTCCATTTATAGTTGCTGGACCAACTACAGTAAATTCTACTGCTAATCCCGATGTAGCAGAGGCAATAAGTTCAATGCTACTAACCTCGCCTATATTAATATCAGCAATAGCCTCAAAGGTAATGGTTTGATCTGCTTTAGCAACCTCAAAACTATTGGTAACTGATGGAGCAGGGTCGTATTCGATATTTCCTGCTTGCTCTGCCTTAATTTCAACAGTTCCGGTTCCGGTAATGGAAACGGTGGTGCCTGATATAGTGGCTGGGCCTGATACAATGCTAAAGCTTACGGATAAACCTGAGGAAGCGGTTGCTGATACCTCAAAATCAGGGTCTCCAAAAATTTTATCTGGCAGGGCGGCAAAGTCAATGGTTTGCGAACTACGGTGAAATATCCAGCCTATTACTCCTCCGTTATCAACCGAATTGTAGGCATTAAAGGTGGCACCTCCAGTAGCTGTAATATCTTTTAAATGCAGATAATCGCCATTTACTGTACCCGTGGGTTGGCTAAGGGTTAGTTTAGAATTGGTTGTTTGTGGCTCAAAAACAATGGGGTCGGTTGATGTGCCTGTTAATACAAACTCATTAGCAGTTATGGTAACAATGCCTGAGGTTTTCAAGGTATTACCCGCTTCAATGGTACATTTGTTTAAGGTAACATCATAATAAATAGAATTGCCAGTGGTGCCAGAAAACGTAAGGTTATTTAACGTTACGCTGTTTGTGCCATCGCTTTCTAGCAAAAAGCTCCCCGTAATATTGATAGTTGAGGTGCTTCCGTTTACCGTAATATTATTTAACCCACTGCCATGCCAAGAACCAACAGTAAGGGTAGATGTTCCCAAGGTTAATGTTTTGGCATTGGTGCCATCCATACGCAGCTGAAAATCAACCAAAACATCATAATTGTTGGTATTGAGGGTGCCACTTTCTAGTTGCAACTCATCTAGTAAAAGGTTACTGTTAAGTGTCCAGTTTCCTGCAGATAAAAAATTAAAATCCCGACTGGTACCTGGGCCATTATCAAATTTTAACGTTTCGCTTCCAGTAGCTAAAAAATTGTAGGTAGCTACCGATGAACTAACAATAGCTGGAAAGTTTACAGAACCATAAATATTCATCTCTTTGCTGTTTCCCGACAAGGTAAAAGCAGCACTTACTGCCGAAGCATCTAAATCATTAAAGTTCACCTGACTGTCATCAATTGTAACCACCTCTCCGGCTAAACTAAACGAGTTTGCATCAAAAAACACATTATCCAGCACTCCAGGTACTGCGGCATGCATGGTACTGCCGCCACTAGTGGTAGCCCAGTGGTTGGCAAAATCGCTCCAGTTGCCTCCATTGCCTACCCAGTAGTAATCAAGGCTGGTAATTGGCGTAATATTTCAACCTGTATTATTGCCAT
>JAKISE010000061.1 GCA_021648745.1 Cyclobacteriaceae bacterium | reverse complement strand
ATAATAGATTAAATTATAAATGGTTTTCAGAGAAAGAAGATGTTGTTCGCTATTTTAAAAAGAACAAGCTCGACTTAGTTAATAAAACAGATGCTATATTTGCGGTTCAATATTATAATGCGAATTAGCGGAAATAGAATATGGGAAAAACTAGTTTAATAACACTGTTTCTAATTTTAATTAGTTATGTCAGTACAGTAGCTCAGAATGATGAATTTGTGGTTTCTAAAGAAATGTATGAAATAAACCTCGTAAAGGGCCAAAGAATTAATATTGCTTTTGGGTTGATGTTTGGTAGTGGGAGAAGTGAATTTAGTTATGATATTACTACGCCCGCACCTGGATTTGAGAATAGTGAAATTGTTGCAAGAGAATTTTCTGCAGACTATACTAACCTTCAAATACCTATTACAGTATCTTATTCTTATAAAGGTATTTCTTTAGGGGTAAAGTACTCTCTTACTAGTACAAGAGCAACAGACAGACAAGTTAATTATACCTTTGAAGATGGTAGAATTGTAGGGGGTTTGGATAAAGGAGAACAAGATTGGTTTCAGAATAGGACTTATTATGGACCTTTTATAGAGTACGACTTTAAGGTGGCCAGAATGTTTTATATAAGTCCAAGCTATGGTTATATGTGGTATACCCTTGGGAAAAAAGATAACACCTTTTTTAAACCCCACCAGTTTGCAAATCCTGTTCCGTATAACGATGCTTTTGTTAATCGTACGTCAAATCACTATGGGTTAAAGTTTAAATTTGTGGTAAATTCTAAAAGCTTAATTAATATTAGTATTAGCCGGTATGTTGATAATATGGAACTGGCTGATGGTTACTTAAAAGAAGAGTACACAAATTTTAATCAAAGAACAACAACTACCTATGTTGGATTGAACTATCAACTAAGCTTTTAATATTTCACCTTGTTAAGTGTAAGTGTGTAAGGCATATATTCACACCTATTGAACTTTCTTTTTTATTGTCACTATGGCTTTCATTTATAGTGTAAAAGATTTTGGTTCTGGGCTCAAGTAGAAAAGTCTTTAAGGGCGGTTTGATAATTGCCCGACATTTTGGGTAAAAGCCTCATGTTGGTAACTGTTAACTAACCCAATCAACTTCTCCACCTGAATCTTCCTTGAGAACTGAGTTTCTCCAACTGCTCTAGAGTTAATTTGGTAGTTGGCTAATTGGTTTTTTTGAACCAAGAAAGGCTGTATTTGAACCACAAAATCCTGTGGCTTATCTGGGTTATAATAGAAGCCACAATGATCTTTTTCGCAGATATCTTTTACCCAACCCTTGGTGTTGGTAATAATAAGTTTACCCGAAGCTAGTGCATCGAAAAACTTATTGGGGCTGTTAGTTTCTAAAATTGGTTTGTTTGCGAAGGAAACATAGGCAGCATCTGTAACATTAAGTAGGAGTTTGAGGTTTTGTTTATTTTGAAACTTTACAAACCGTACATTAGTAAGCTCAAAATGCTTAACTAAATAGGTCAGTTTTTCGGTTTGAGAACCCACACCAATGATAAAAAACACCAATGGGAGTTCTGCTTTTAAAGAGGCATTTGCTGCCGCTAGCAAATATTCTAAATGGTTGGCTGTTCCAATAGCTCCAAAATAGGAAACCACAAACTTATCTTTTACATCAAACAACTCTTCTAATTCAGGGTTTTTGAGTTCAGGTTTAAAAAACTCCACATCCGACATATTTGGAATTAACTCCACAGCTTTATTAGGTTGGCGTTGTTCAATTCTGGCTTTTATTCCGGGAGAAAGAGCTATTATTTTTTTGGCATGTTTGTATACTTTTTTTTCTAGCCGCTCCAGATAGGCTTTTACAAAACGATTTTTTATCACACCTAGCTGAACAGGTGCTTCAGGCCACAAATCACGCACTTCAAAATAATAGGGGATGCCTAATTCTTTCTTAATTTTTAGGGCGGACAGTCCTATGGTCAATGGGGTTGAAGTAGCATAGCAAAGATTAACGTTTTTAATTTCTCTAGCCTTTTTTCTTACCAGCTTCATAAATCGATAAAAGGAGAAAATTCGTTTACTGAACCCGAGTTCATTTTCATAAAAAACGGGCAAGTAATTCACTTTTATTCCTTCAATATTCTTTACTTCTTCATAGCGCTTATTATGTGAAGTAATCATTTCTACTTCAATGCCATTATCAACCATTCCTTTTGCTAGGTAGTAGGAGCGAATTGCACCACCTTCTTCAGGGGTTCTAAAATATTGATGGATGTAGAGTATTTTCATTAATCTGAACAAATATAGCCTAATTGGTCAACTAAAAGTTGAGTGATAACCATTTGTGCAGTAGAAGAATCCGCCACAGTTCTTGTGTTAAATTTTCTTTACCCTTAACATGAAGTTTTCTTAACTCGGTTATTTTTTTTTGAGGGATGAATTCGTGAATGAGTTGCTCTTTACTATTAAAAAACCAATGCTTTTCCTCTTTCAGCCAACCATTCATCGGTAAGCCCAATCCTTGTTTTTTGCGCATAGCAAAGGCCTTGCCTCCATAATTGCTTAGTTGCTCTTTCAACATCCACTTAGAGCCATTCTTAAGGAGTTGACTATCACTTATGTTTCGAGCTGCTCCTATTAATCGGCTATCTAAATACGGAACCCTGGTTTCAATCGAGTACTGCATTGTGGCATGATCGGTAATGGCCAACACATCAGCTCCTAGGTAGTTTTGCTGGTCGTGAGATAATGCCTTTCTTAAATGTTCTTCATTGCTCAGGTTGTTTTCCCAGAGCTTATTTGTTATTCTAAAGCTGTCGGATTGGATGAAGTTGTTAAAGGTAGTAGAAGGGTCATCTTCAATGGAACTAGCCAACTTTTTAAGCTGGTTCATCTTGTTTGAGAAGCCTGATAGTTTTCCCCCTTGTTTTAGCAATGGAAACCAAGGCTTATCTCTGTATTTTAGATAGTTATAAAATGCTTTATGCCTATTATATCCTCCGAACAGCTCATCTGCTCCAGCTCCTGAAAGTAGCACCTTTGATTTACCCACAGCCTTTTGAGCTATTAACCAGGTTAAATAACCGCCACTATCTGCAATTGGCTGACCAAGACTTTCAATGTAATTGTCTATCTCCTCTAACGAATTTTCATTAATGCCAATTTCATTATACTCAGCTTGATAGAGATTGGCTGCTTTAACTGCAAACGAGCCATCCTTTGTGTCGAATCTGTTTTTGCCTTTGCTTGCCACTGAAAATACTGGTATGTTTCGATATCCTAATTCTTTATTTAAAATGGCAAGAAGCAGGGTTGAGTCTACTCCTCCACTAAGCATGATCCCAGTATTATTGTTTTTCGCGTATTGTTGAACAACCGAATCGATTAAGAGTTGTTTTATGTCCCGTCTTTCTTCTTGAGTTTGCTCAGGGAGAAGCGACTTCTCAGATTTGCCATTTTTGTCTATTTCCCAAATAGTACCTGACATTACTTCTTCAATGTCCTTGAAAAAGGTCCTTGGCCTTGGTGCATATTTATAGGCAAGGTAGTGTGGTATGGCGTCTTCGTTAAGTTGTTTATCTACTAACCCAGTTGACAGTATGCCTTGAATTTCAGACGAAACAATTAGATGGTTTGTTGTTTGGTGTATGAACAAAGGTTTGATTCCAAAAGGATCTCGAGCAATGAGTATCTCACAGGACTCAAAATTTATAAATACGAAAGCGAACATTCCATTGAGTTGTTGTATGCCGTCTTTGCCTCTTTTAATTAACCAATAAAGGAGCACTTCTGTGTCTGATCTGGTTTTAAATTGAACGCCACTCGTTAGCAATTCATTTCTTAGATTTTCATAATTATAAATTTCTCCGTTAAATATAAGGGCATATCGCCCATCTTGAGATAGAAAGGGTTGGTTTGAGTTGTTATCCTTATCAATAATTTGCAACCGGTTTGATCCAAGGAAGACAATACCTTTTCCAAAGGGTTTCTCCATATGTTGGCTTGCATCAGGACCACGATGTTTAATGGCTTGCATCATTTGTTGAAGGTGCTCGGTTCGAGCTTTTCCGTCAAAATCAAGAATCATACTAATGCCACACATAAAAGGGATAATCTAGGTTCGAAGTCTAAAAATAGAATAATGATTTACGATTAACGAATTTTGATTTTAGAATGGAGATATCTAAGATATCTATTTAAAGATTCAAAAATTGTAACCCTACATTGAAACATTCAATTTAACTTTTCATAATATTTACACCACGGTGCAATGGCGCATTCTTCGCATTTTGGCTTGCGCGCAATGCAGGTATAGCGGCCATGTAAAATCAGCCAATGATGAGCTAATGGCACATCTACTTTCGGAATATATTTGATTAATTGCTTCTCAACCTCTAAAGGAGTTTTAGCCGTTTGCGTAACCAAACCTATTCGTTTAGAAACCCGAAAAACATGAGTATCTACCGCCATTGTAGGTTGGTTATAGACCACAGAAGCAATTACATTAGCTGTTTTACGACCCACACCAGGCATTTTCTGTAAATCTTTGATATCGCTAGGAACGACCGAACCAAACTCTTCGCTAAGAATTTTGGCCATATTAATAAGGTGCTTGGCTTTGTTATTTGGATATGTAACTGATTTTATAATAGGAAAAACTTCATCAAAATGAGAAGCGGCCAAATGTTCGGGCGTTGGAAATTTAGCAAATAGGTTGGGAGTAACCATATTTATACGCTTATCAGTGCATTGGGCACTAAGCAATACGGCAACTAACAGCTGATACGGGTTCTCGTAATGGAGCTCCGTTTCAGCTTCAGGATTATTTCGTCTAAAGAAATCTAGAACAGCTTCAAATCGTTCTTTCTTGGTCATACACACCCTTTAGTGAGTGGTATGCAAGTTAGTCGATTTTGAATAATTCAGAATCTTTTCGATGGTTGAATTCGAAGGCGCGTAGCTAACTTTGGCTAAGGCATTAGCAGTTGATTTAAGAGACTTATACTCTTCCATCAACTCATTATTGCATAATAGGGCTAACTCAATGTCTCGATGTTGTTCGTTTGTTGTTTCGTTGTAAATAAACCTTATCAGGTCAAGTTGGGTAAATGTTTGAATCATACGCAATTTTATGTTGTTTCATCTTTTTTCTAAGGTTGATGAGCGCATAACGCATTCTCCCCAAGGCAGTATTAATACTTACATCGGTTGATTCTGCTATGTCCTGAAAACTCATTTCTTGGTAATGTCTCATCAAAATTACTTCCCGTTGGTTTTCGGGTAGTTCTTCTATAAACGAGCGAAGTTTCTTTTTAGTATCTTCTTGTACTTGAAAGTTTTCATAAGGAGCTTCTGAAAATTCCAACGTATTAAAAACGTTCGATCCATCTTCCATTACAATGGTTGGATAGCGTTTTTTACGCCTAAAATGATCGATGGCTAAATTATGAGCAATGCGTAAGACCCAAGGCTTAAACTTGCCCTCATCGTTATAACGCCCACTGCGTAATGTTTTAATAGCCTTTATAAAAGTATCTTGTGTGAGATCTTCAGCGATATATGTATCCTTAACAATAAGATAAATATTCGTGAAAACTTTGGATTTGTACCTATTAAGTAAAACCTCAAAACTCTCTTCGTTACCTTTGATATAGAGCGAAACCAACTTGCTATCGCTTAATTCAATGTTATTCATATAAAAATTTGGTTGGTAATCGTAGAGGTTTAAATCATATAGAATTATGTGGTTTTACAATAGTTTAGTTCTGTACTAGATTCCAAATGTATAGAATCAATAATTTATAATCAAAGGATTTTTCTAATATTTATAAATTAATTTTCTTCTTATAACTACTACAACTTACAGTTGTTTTACCCTACCAAACCCTTAAAATTAGGGAGTAACGAATGATTGCCTATCGTATTGCGTAAATGTTGAATAAATTTCATTATTGTATTTATCCAACAATATTGATAAAATGAACACTTATTTGTTGCATTTTAAGAAGCAAGGAGAGCCGCAAGGTTTAGTAAATTCAAAATTAAATCTGCAATTGAATAAAGATTTATCATTGGCTATATTTGCGGCTCATGCAAAATCATACAGCCAGCATTTCTCCGAAATTAGAAGATTTAGACCCCAAAGAATTTATTCTTATTAAAAATGCACGGGTAAATAACCTAAAAAACTTGAGTGTTGCCATACCACGGAATAAAATGGTGGTGGTTACAGGCTTATCTGGCTCTGGTAAATCTTCGTTAGCATTTGATACCCTCTTTGCAGAAGGTCAGCGGATGTATGTTGAAAGTCTTAGCTCTTATGCCCGCCAGTTTTTAGGGCGGATGGAAAAACCAGAAGTGGATTATATCAAAGGAGTCTCTCCTGCTATTTCTATTGAGCAACGAGTAAATACCAATAACCCAAGATCAACGGTTGGTACTACTACAGAAATTTACGATTATCTAAAATTGCTCTTTGCCCGCATTGGAAAAACTCTTTCACCCAAAAGTGGCAAAGAAGTTTCGAGCCATTCTGTTTCAGATGTGGTTGATTATTTGGTGTCGTTTGAGGAGGGTGAAAGGTATATGATTACGAGCCCACATGCTTTAAATAAAAGCAGAACGATTGAAGAGGAGCTAAATACCCTATTGGGAAAGGGCTATTCTCGACTTATTATTAAAGACCAACCTGTTTATATAGAAGATTTAGTAGAAGATTCATCTCAATTAAAAGAGGAGCCTATGGAGCTTTTAATTGATAGAGGCTCCATAGCACACGATGAGGACAATCAATATCGAATGGCCGACTCTATTCAAACGGCTTTGTTTGAAGGAGATGGTGTTTGCCATTTGAATATTATTGGCAAGGCAAAGAAAACTTTTTCGGATAAGTTTGAACGAGATGGTATATTGTTTGAACGCCCATCTGTTAATTTCTTTAGTTTCAATAACCCCTATGGAGCTTGTAGGCGGTGCGAAGGGTTTGGCAATATTTTGGGCATCGACCCTGACCTAATTATGCCGGATAAAAGCTTATCGATATATGATGGAGCTATTGCTCCTTGGCGAAGCGAAACGATGAAAAAATGGGTGGTGCCTTTAATTAACGAAGCGCCTACATTGGGTTTTCCGATCCATCGGCCCATCCAAGACCTTACCACCGAAGAATATGATATGCTGTGGGAAGGAAAAGGGAAGTTTAAAGGTTTAAATAAGTTTATCAAATTTCTGGAAGCTCGCACCATAAAAATTCAATACCGTGTTATGCTCTCTCGTTACAGAGGTAGAACAGTGTGCTCCGATTGTAAGGGCACCCGGTTGCGTAAAGATGCTGCCTACGTACATGTAGCTGGTAAAACCATAGTGGATTTGGTGCTGATGCAAGTTGATGAGTTAAACTCCTTTTTTCAATCAATAAAATTGAGCAACCACGATTTTGAAATTTCTAAACGTATTGTATTGGAAGTTCAAAGCAGGTTGGGCTACCTTAATAAAGTAGGGTTAGGATATTTAACTTTAAACCGTAAAACGGCTACCTTGTCAGGTGGTGAATACCAACGGATTAAACTCTCCACTTCTTTGGGGAGTGTGCTTGTAGGAGCCATGTATATTTTGGATGAGCCCAGTATTGGGCTTCACCCCAAAGACACCCAAAAACTGGTGGAGGTGCTCAATGAGTTAAAATCAAAAGGCAATACCGTAATTGTAGTAGAGCATGAAGAAGAAGTGATGAAAGCTGCTGATCAAATTATTGATATTGGTCCAGATGCTGGAGCGCATGGTGGGGAGTTGGTTTTTCAAGGGTCTATAGATGAAATTGATAAGGGAGACACACATACCACGCGCTACCTAACAGGCAGAGATGTAATTCAAGTGCCAGATCGAAGAAGAACGTGGAGTAAGTCTATTACTATTTCGGGGGCAAGAGAAAACAATTTAAAGAACGTAACCACTAAATTTCCAATTGGTGCTTTAACGGCTATTACGGGTGTAAGTGGTTCGGGTAAATCAACATTAGTTACTAAAATTTTATATCCCGCTTTAGGTAAAATATTAGGAACGGTAAACATTGCCACGGGTAAATTCGATCAGTTATCAGGTGATTATAAAGACATTAGCCAAATTGAGTTTGTAGATCAAAATCCGATTGGCAAATCGTCTCGCTCCAACCCAGTGACCTATGTAAAAGCCTATGATGCCATTAGGCAATTATTTGCCGACCAGCAATTATCGAAACAACGAGGATATAAACCTGCGCACTTCTCTTTTAATGTAGAGGGAGGGCGTTGTGAGACTTGCTCAGGAGAAGGCTCGGTTAAAATTGAGATGCAATTTATGGCTGATATTGTGCTTGATTGTGAGCAGTGTAAAGGTCAACGATTTAAACGAGAAATTCTTGAAGTAAATTATAAGGATAAAAACATTAGTGAGGTCTTAAATCTCACCATAGATGAGGCACTAGAATTTTTTAACGAAGTTGCTCCTGTCCATAGAAAACTTCTTCCATTAGCTGAAGTAGGATTGGGATATGTTACCCTCGGGCAGTCATCGAGTTCGTTAAGTGGAGGAGAAGCCCAACGGGTTAAATTAGCTTCCTTTTTAGGAAAAGGAAAAACGAGTAACCAAAACATATTGTTCATATTTGATGAACCCACAACGGGGCTTCATTTCCATGATATTAGTAAGCTCCTAAAGGCTATGAATGCTTTAATAGAGCAAGGGAATACAGTGTTGGTTATTGAACATAATGTGGAAATAATTAAATCAGCTGATTGGGTAATCGATCTTGGCCCTGATGGTGGAGATAAAGGAGGACAGATAAGTTTTGCCGGTTTACCAGAGGATTTGGCAAAGCAGAAGAGCAACCATACTGCCCAATTTTTAAAACAAAAATTAGTAAGATAGGTATCACAAAAAGTACAATATATTAATGATACCTTTACATCGATTTAAATTAAACCAAGTATAAAAAAATCATATAACATCATGAGTCAGGAAGTTATCGAGCGGATTAAAAATCGCAGCAAAGGTGAATCAGAGTACCACCAAGCAATTGATGAGGTTTATCTGAATGTTGAAGCAATTATTGAGCAAAATCCTCAATACCAAGAGCTAAATATTTTTGAGCGCATTTCGGAGCCAGAAAGAACCATTATGTTTAGGGTGCCATGGATGGACGACCAAGGAAACATTAATGTAAACCGAGGCTATCGTGTGCAAATGAACAGCGCTATTGGACCTTATAAGGGAGGGCTTCGTTTTCATCCTTCGGTAACACTTAGTGTGCTTAAGTTTTTAGCTTTTGAGCAAGTATTCAAAAACGCCTTAACTGGTCTGCCAATGGGTGGCGGTAAAGGAGGTAGCGATTTCGATCCTAAAGGAAAATCCGATGCTGAAGTAATGCGGTTTACGCAAAGTTTTATGCAAGAGCTAGCCAAGCATATTGGCCATAGAACAGATGTGCCTGCAGGCGATATTGGTGTTGGCGGTAGAGAGATTGGCTACCTATTTGGTATGTATAAAAAAATTAAAAATGAATTTGTTGGTGTGCTTACAGGCAAGGGTCAAGGATGGGGCGGTAGCCGTATTAGACCCGAAGCTACAGGCTACGGACTTATTTATTTTGCTATGAATATGCTGGAAGCCAATAATGATACTCTGAAAGGGAAGAAATGTATTGTTTCTGGTTCAGGTAATGTGGCTCAGTTTGCGATGGAAAAAATCATTGAAAATGGAGGTGTTCCACTAACGGCTTCTGATTCCTCCGGTTATATCTACGATAAAGATGGTATTGATACTGATAAGCTTGCCTTTATTATGGATTTAAAAAATAATAGACGAGGTAGAATTAAAGAATATGCAGATCAATATCCTTCTGCTGAATTCCATGCTTCTGATAGAAGTGCTGACAGCAACCCCATTTGGGATATTGCAGCTGATTGTGCCTTCCCTTGTGCTACTCAAAATGAGTTGAACGCGAAGGATGCCCATAATTTAGTAAAAAACGGAGTTAAATTATTGGCCGAAGGAGCCAATATGCCAACTACGCCAGATGCCATTGAAGTTGCCATAGAAAACGGTATTATGTATGCACCTGGTAAAGCATCTAATGCCGGTGGAGTTGCCACTTCTGGTTTAGAAATGTCTCAGAACTACGCTGGTGTTTATTGGACGAGTGAAGAGGTAGATTCTAAGCTTAAAGAAATTATGAGGAATATTCATGACCTCTGTATAGAAACTGCTGATAAATATGGCCATAAAGGAAACTATATGGCAGGAGCCAATATTGCAGGGTTTATTAAAGTAGCCGATGCTATGGTGGCAGAAGGTATTTTATAATATATTAACCTCTGTCAAAGTTTAGAACTTTGACAGAGGTTAATATTCAAGAATGTCAGTCATAGCATTATTCCTCGGAATTAGTAGAAATGATTTTTGCCTGCCATTAATATACCGTATGGCTTCTCCATCAAAAAACGCATCCTCTTCTAACATAATCCTTACTTCTTTATTCCACTCTTTTATAAACGTGGCAGCGTTTAGTTCTATAGAATAAGCCGTATTGGCATGTAGTGGATAATCTCCTGTAAAAGGAACTCCGTTCTGTGAATCCCACATACCCAAGGTGGTACCTGCAGCATGACCATAATAGCCAATAGGGTGCGTGTAAATAGTAGGTTTAATGCCTTCTTTTATCGCCTGCTCCCTCGATTCTGCTAATACTTCATTTCCTGTTTTACCTACTTTAAAGTTGTTAGTAAAAATATCTTGCAAACGATTGGCATTTTTTAGGGCTACTTTTAAATAGTCTGGAGCATCAGTTTCGCCTGCAAGAAGCATGTAAGCATGTTGTTGAGTATCCGTATTGAGTCGCAAATAAGTGATGCCAAAATCGACATGCAGTAAATCTCCTTTTTGAATAATGTTCTTTTCAGGGTGTTTATCAAACGTGCGCATATGATCAAAATTTTCAGCATCGGAACGTTGTACCGAAACGGAAGGATGGAACCACGTGTCAAGTTTTAGCTCTTTTATCCTTTCTCTGTACCACCAAACCACATCTTCGGTGGAGGTTACTCCTGCTTGAATTACTTTATCACCAGAGTTAGCTTTTGGTCGTTTATCAGGGTTGATGGGCACACTGGGCGAGCTTTTATCTCCGTTATGCGATTGCCTTTCACAACCACATCTACAGGCCCTGTGAGGAGCACCTGCTCCATTAATAAGAGAATGATGAGCTGTGTAAATGGCCCTTCGCCTTCGGCTCTATCAGGGGAAGGCGTAATTTGAGCAAATAAATTACTGCTTATTAAAAATGTGCTAGCTATAATTATGTAAGTTAATCGGTTCATAATACTGATTTAGAGCGAAAATTAAATATGAAATTTACGCCAAAATGTTAATATAAATATTCTAAGAATTTAAAAAATTAATTATCTAGTATATTTGTATTAAAATCAGTGTTATGCAATTGACATACAAAAAATTAATGAATAAGGAGCCAGAAGGTCAATATACAGTTACAGTGCCCGCCTTACCTGGGTGCATTACCTATGGCGCCAATGTGGACCATGCCATTGAAATGGCAAAGGAGGCGATAGGTATTTACGTAGAGGAGCTCCAATCAAGAGGAGAAGATGTGCCAGATGACAGCACAACGTTAGAATACTCGCTTAACTTAACGGCATGAACCTTTCAGCTAAAAACCTTATTAAGGTTTTAGAAAAGAATGGATATATTTTTAAAAGGTCGAAAGGCCGCCATCATATTTACTATAATTCTTCTTTGAATAAAACGCTAGTGGTTCCGTTTCACGAAAACAAAGAATTACCTAAAGGCACCTTTTTTGCCATTTTAAAACAAGCAGGCTTATCTAAAGAAAGCCTATAATTTAATGAACTGGAATCAACTTTTATCATCTACCCGATTGGGGAGCAACCCTGCTGGCAATACTAAAGTGTCTTTCCGTAAAGATTCGGAGAAGGAGCGCAGCAATTTTGAGGCAGATTACGACCGCATAATTTTTTCATACCCTTTTCGAAGGTTGCAAGATAAAACGCAAGTGTTTCCACTGCCCGAGCAAGATTTTGTGCATAACAGGCTCACTCATAGTTTAGAAGTTTCTAGTGTTGGTAGAACACTTGGGAAAAGGGCTGGTGAAAAATTAATTGACAGGCATAATTTAACAAAAATAACCGCCAGCGATTTTGGCACCATAGTTAGTGCAGCCGCACTAGCTCATGATGTGGGTAATCCTCCATTTGGGCATTCAGGGGAAGAGTCAATTTCAAGTTATTTTCAACGAATGGAAGAGGGTGCTTGGCTTAAAGTAAACTGTTCTAACGAAGAATGGGCGGACTTAGAAAATTTTGAAGGAAACGCACAAGGGTTTCGCTTAATTAACCAAAAAGAACAAGGGCTAACATTAACATACGCCACACTAGGGGCATTTACAAAATATCCAAAGCGTTCGTCCAATCCAAAAGTAGAGGGGCGAGTTAGCCAAAAGAAATTCGGGTTTTATCAAACAGAACAAGTTGTTTTTGAAATCGTTGCAGAAGAACTAGGATTACATAAATTTGGAGACGCCTCCTATGCCAGACACCCACTAGCCTTTTTAGTGGAGGCTGCAGATGATATTTGCTATAATATTATTGATCTCGAAGATGGTTGCACGCTTGGACTAATCAGCCTTGATGAAACCATTGAACTGTTGAAACCTATTGTTGGTGAGCGGTTTGATGCGGATAAACTAGCGGAGAAGAAGTTTTTGCATGAAAAGCTTGGTACGCTTCGGGCTTTAGCTATAAATGAGCTTATAGCCCAGTCTGTTGACGTGTTTTTAATAAATGAAGAAGCCATGCTAACTGGAGAGTTTGACACTTCATTAACAGATTTGATTCCTGCCGCTGAAGCATTGGCTAAAATCAAAGACATCTCCATTCAAAAAATTTACAGGGCACAAATTGTGGTTGAAAAAGAAGTGGCTGGTTACGAAGTGCTTAATGGGCTACTCGAAATCTTAATGGGCTCGCTCATAGGTCATTTACAAGAAAAACCTACTAAGTATCATAAAATGATAAGGCGAACATTGCCAGATTTTATTCAAGAAGCTTCGGATAGACCTCCTTATGAGGCCACCAGAATTATGCTCGATTATATATCGGGAATGACAGATAAGCATGCACTGACTTCGTACCGTAAACTAAAAGGGATGGTGTTACCGAGTTGGTAGGTTTCTTTTATTCTTACAAAGTATTGAGATAATAACTATTTCAATAATAAAAAGATCTACTCTCTACTCATATTTTATGTTTTCAAATTTGCATGTTGGCATTTAATTGGGTTACTTGGCTTTTAATATTAAACAAATATGAATCCTATGAAATTATCAGCCCTAATTATTGCGATACTTTTAAATGCCTTCTCTGCTAACTCTCAGGATGCAGACATAAGTTTATCTCCAGATGTTAAAAACATTGGATATATACTAACGCAAGATGGAGATACAATTCCTAAGCTTATAAGTATTATGAGCAGCACAAAAATTATTACTTATGACCTAGAGGATAATAAGAAAAGCAAACAAGTCTATAAAGCATCGAAATTAAGAGCTTTTAATGTTGGAGATTATTATTTTGAGGCTCATAAATATAAAAATGTCGACATAGTTAATGCTTCAGCTGCAAGTCTTGCAGCACCTCCTAAATACTATTTTATGCTAAAAATACTTACAGGAAAAATAAGCGTTCTACAGCACACTTATGCTGATGCTGATGGGAATACATTGGGCAAATTTCTTCTTAAAAAAGGGGATGATAAACTACGAACAAAATCCAAGCTTCTTGAACTAGTTAGTGATTGCTCTGAGGTTAGTACTAAAATGGAAAACATAAAAAGCTCTTCAATAACGGACGAACAAATAATTGAAACTATAACGGACTATAATAGTAATTGTAAATAGTCATTTAAAGCAATTAAGTTTAACTACCTGTTTAGGAAAACCTATTTTGTTTCTTTGCTTTTAACTTTGGCTTTTCTAGCAAATACTAATTTTTCTTCTTTTGTTTTAAAGTCTATTAATAGCACATCTCCTTCAGTCAGGTCTCCCTTAAGTATTTCTTCTGCAATTGGGTCTTCCAAGTACTTTTGAATGGCTCTATTTAAAGGCCTTGCACCAAATTGAGGGTCGTAGCCTTTTTCGGCCACAAAATCTTTCGCTTTTTTAGAAAGCTCAATCTTATACCCAAGGTCTCCAATACGTTTCATTAAATGGCTTAACGAAATATCAATGATTTCGTGAATATGTTCACGTTTTAGTGAATTGAATACGATTATATCATCCAAGCGATTTAAAAACTCAGGGCTAAATGCTTTCTTAAGTGCTTTTTGAATGGTTGCACGCATTTCTTCGTCTTCGTTTTTAACCTTAGCACTAGAAGCAAATCCAATACCTGCACCAAAATCTTTCAAGTCGCGAACACCAATATTGGAAGTCATAATGATAATGGTATTTCTGAAATCAACCTTACGGCCGAGGCCATCTGTTAAAATACCATCATCTAATACTTGAAGTAATAAATTAAAAACATCTGGGTGTGCTTTCTCAATTTCATCGAGCAACACCACACTATAAGGTTTACGTCTTACCTTCTCCGTAAGCTGGCCGCCTTCTTCATAACCTACATATCCAGGAGGGGCACCCACTAAACGGGATACCGAGAATTTCTCCATATACTCACTCATATCAATGCGAATGAGACTATCTGCCTTATCAAATAAATTTAAAGAAAGCACTTTGGCTAACTCCGTTTTACCAACGCCTGTTGGCCCTAAAAAGATAAAAGTACCAATTGGTTTGTTCGGGTCTTTTAACCCAACTCTAGTTCGCTGAATCGACTTTACCAGTTTTTTAATGGCACTTTCTTGACCGATTACCTTACCACCGAGCTCATCGGCCATGGCAAGCAATTTATTGCTTTCTTTTTCAGCAATTCGGTTGGCAGGTATGCCCGTCATCATGGCAATTACATCTGCAATATGCTCTTCATCAACTTCATAGCGTTGCTTCTCTGTTTCCGCTTCCCATACAGCCTTTGCCTCTTCAAGCTTTTGCTTTAGTTGCTTTTCACTATCACGCAATCGAGCTGCCTCTTCATATTTTTGGCTTCTAACCACAAGGTTTTTTTGCTCCTTAACCTCTTCAATTTCTTGCTCAAGCTTTTCAATGCCTTTAGGCACATGAATATTATTAATATGCACCCGTGCACCAGCTTCATCCATTACATCAATGGCTTTGTCTGGCAAAAAACGATCGCTGATATACCGATCCGAAAGTTTTACACAAGCCTCAATGGCCTCTGAGCTATAATTTACGTGGTGATGTTCCTCGTATTTATCTTTAATATTATCAAGTATTTGAATGGTTTCGTCAGGTGTTGTTGCCTCCACCATTACCATTTGAAAACGCCTTGCTAAAGCACCATCTTTTTCGATGTATTGGCGGTATTCATCTAAGGTGGTTGCCCCAATACATTGAATTTCACCACGAGCCAAAGCTGGTTTAAACATATTAGAGGCATCTAATGAGCCAGAAGCACCCCCAGCACCAACAATCGTGTGCAACTCATCAATGAATAATATAACATCGGGCGATTTCTCTAACTCATTCATTACCGCTTTCATTCGTTCTTCGAATTGACCACGGTATTTTGTGCCTGCCACCAACGAAGCTAAATCGAGGGTAACAACTCGTTTGCCAAATAAAATTCTTGATACTTTTTTCTCAACAATTCTCAACGCTAAACCTTCAGCAATGGCTGTTTTACCTACACCAGGCTCACCGATAAGAATTGGATTATTCTTTTTTCTTCTTGATAAAATTTGGGCAACTCGCTCTATTTCTTTTTCACGACCTACAATAGGATCGAGTTTATTATCTTCAGCAAGCTTGGTTAAGTCTCTACCAAAATTGTCCAATACCGGAGTTCTAGATTTCTCCGCTTTCCCTCCTGAATCCTTCCCTGTAGAACTAGCACTACCGCTTCCACCAAATAATTTAGAAGAACCCTCATCGTCATCTTCGGTTTCTGCTGATGACATGGGTTGTTCGGTTTGGTATTCCAATAACTCACGAACAACTTCATAAGTTACTTCAAACTTCTCCAGGATTTTACATCCTAAATTAGACTCATCTCGTAGAATAGAAAGCAATAAATGCTCTGTACCAATTAGGCTACTTTTAAATATTTTTGCCTCTAAATAGGTGATTTTCAACACTTTCTCGCTTTGGCGAGTTAATGGAATATTACTGGCCTTCTTCATAATTGTTGAAGCCGTGCTTTGGGTCGCTTTTTCGATTCCATCCCTAAGGTCGGTAGCGGTAACGCTTAATTTCTTTAGAAGCTCAATGGCCACACCGTCACCTTCACGAATCATTCCTAATAACAGATGTTCAGTGCCGATATAATCGTGGCCTAATCGCAAGGCCTCTTCTCTACTAAGAGAAATTACTTCTTTTACTCGATTTGAAAATTTTGCTTCCATAACATTCCTCTGATATCAATGTAAATCTAAACGATTCTGCCTAATTAACAAGTAGAACGAATTTAAAATAAAGCTAGTTCTTTAGTTAATTTGCTTACGTATTATTGATCCTGCATTTGGTCCTTCAGAAAAAAGCAAATCCAGAATGCTTAGGTTTTGTACAAAACTGTTGCCAAACACTTGGGGATAGGCAATGTATTCGATTTTTATCGAAGAAGAAAATGGGTTTTTGGGGTGGATGCTTGAACGGAGGTCTTTGAGAGGTATTTTAGGTGTTTTTTGATAGGAAGAAGTAAATTCTAAAGGGGTATCAATTTGCAAAAACTTAAGACATAATGTCAGCAACTGAAGGTTTAGGTTAAACAAGGTAGTGTGCTCAGCGTAAATTTCTTGCTTTATATAATCGGCATAATGCTCAAAAAAAGGTGCTTTGCCATAAGCCGATTTAATGGCTCGCCAATGGCGGTTTGCCCATTTTTGTGAATGGTCTATCTTAATTTCACTTATCTTAATTTTTTTCTGGCTTCCGATTAGTGGAATGGAGAGCACATCAACTCCGTTGGGAGTTAAAATATGAGCACGGTTACGATAGGTTTGTTTAACAAAATTCTCGTGTTTTTCTATTATTACTTTTTCAGCTGTTGCTAACAAAGAAAAATAAGTGGTGTTGGGCAGGTATTGTAGATCGAGTAGGAGTTGCATTTATATGTTAGCACAAAAATAATAGTAAAGTTGCACAGTTGGCTTATAAAAACCCTAGCTGTTTTAAACTAAAAATTACGTTATTTTGAAAAATTGGACAATTAAAATAGTCAACTGTCTATGTTCATTTCTTGAAACAGCGATTATAAAAAAAAGCAGAAAGTATATTGGTTTTTCATTTTTTTTTATAACATTGACTTAACAAAATTGCCTACATTTGATATGTACTTTTAATTTTACTGGCGATTAGCCTTGTAAACAGATTTTATTGAGTAGCTACAATTGGTTTTAAAGGATAGGTTTAGTAAGAAAGGAATACTTGAAGGTTAGGTAGAGTTGTTTAAATAAATTTTAAACTTAATACTTAGAAAAAATGAAAAATGTAATGAAAACGATGATGGTTGTTGGTGTATTTGCAATTTTTGCCTTTTCGCCTGTTAATGTAAAAGAAACAGTTGCTACTCCTGTACCAGAACCTATAGAGGAGGTTTGTGTTGAAGAAGAAGGTCTAGTATGCACAATTAGAGACGCGGAAGGGCAGCTTAGAGGAAGATGCTGGTTTTGTGACTGTGCTGCATTTGCTAAACAAATAGATCAAGACTAACAATTATTGTTACTAAAGTCATCGCATTAAAAGTTCGATGGCTTTAGTTTGAATTTATAACTATGAAAAAACTTACATTAATGTTAATACTAGTGGCTTCTATTGAGGGATATGCTCAAGGTAACATACTAATTACTTACAAATGTGAGAGTATAGGCTCTTATTCAACCATAGGTACGCTAGCCATAAGCAATAATAAGTTTTGGTATTCAAGAAAAGAGGAAAATAATACAGAAGTTACAGAGGAAGGGTATGAATTCTACCATTATAAAGACTATTCTGATTGGTATTATAATCTTGATAATCAAACTATTACGCAAACAAAAAATTCTGACAATTACCCTCATTTATTAGCTCAATGGCAAGCCAATATGGAATGGGAAATAACTGAAGAAACCACAGAAATAGCTGGTTATAAGGTACAAAAAGCAATTACTACCCCACTAAAAGAAGATTACTATCCTTTTATGTATGAAAAAACTATCGCTTGGTTTGCCACAGAAATACCTATTAGTGGAGGGCCTGAAGGATATTATGGATTACCTGGTCTTATCGTAAAACTTGAATATGCTGGTGTTAAAGCCTATAATTATACACTTATGACCTTAGAGTATAAAACGGTTAAAAAATGGGAAGTTCCAGACGGAGAAGGGAAAATTAAAGTAACAAAAAACGAAATTTATAATGTTGTAAACATAAATAAAAAATGGCTCAAACAACAAAAGAAGTTACTTAAAGAAAGCAACTGATGAGAAGAATAAAATCTGTTTTAATAGTAATTGCCTCTTGCTTTTTTGTAACAACTGTTGGCTTTTCTCAGGTTACTGCCATTGCTACCTATACCTTTGAATTACCAAATTTTGAATATGATGCCGATTTTAAGTTAATAATAAACAGCCAACTATCAAATTTTCAGCACCATCAAGAAGCTACAGAATTTACAACCCATCAAGGGTATCTTCTTGAATTTCCCAAAAATTATTATGACTGGATTTATGATTCTTCTAATAAAACAATTGTAGAACAGAGAGTGTTAAAAGATGGAACTAAAGTAATAGCTAATTGGGCTGCTGACTTAACTTGGGAAATAACAGAAGAAACGAAAGAAATAGTAGGTTATAAAGTGCAAAAGGCAATAGCTCGGGAACACTACTTAAGAGATAAAAATAATGAAGATTGGGATTATGGAGATGCTATTGCCTAGTTTACTACAGATATACCCATTAGTAGTGGTCCCCAGAGGTTTTATGGCCTGCCAGGGTTAATTGTGTATCTTGAGTTTTCAAAAAAATCGGAAAACTATACATTAAAAAACATAAAATGGGATACCAACGAAACAATTATCATACCCACCGAAGGAATTAAAGTAACTAAAGAACAAACATTTCGTCCTAATGAACTGATTTCTAAAAAATGGCTTAAACAACAAAAAACTCAATGAA
>JAKISE010000060.1 GCA_021648745.1 Cyclobacteriaceae bacterium | reverse complement strand
TAATAAAAATTAGCGAGGTTGAAAAATAATGTTTCCAGTTAAAATAAGTTGCTAAAGAAGCCCAAGTGCTTTGCCCATCGGGGTAGCGTGTGGCTGCTGGCGATAATGTTCCAGTAATTGTGTTTTCAGTTTGTGCAGTTGATGATACCGCATTGGCAATGGCTTCAAATCCGTAATAAAATGTATTGGAATACAATTCTTTAAAAGCATCATAGTTTAAATTTATAATGCTCACATTCTCTGTTCTATGCCTTAAATTGATTGATTTGTATTTCCTGTCGTGGCGGCTCTCAGTTACAGATTGTGTTGCCAGCGTAAATTTGGATTGAGTTTTGAAGTTACTTTCTTTCGAAGATACTAATTGCAGATAGGTCATTCCCCATTTTTGTGGCCCATAATACCATTCTGCGTATTTTAGTGTATCGTTTTTATATTCAGTTAGCCGATCGTAGCGAGGCACACTGCTGCTTGTGGTAAAATGAATAGCCAAATTTAGTTCTAACTCTTTCTTTAATTTAAATTTGAGTTTAAACAGAGCATTTAATTGTTTATAGCCCGAAAACACCTGCTTGTTAATGTTTGAATTTCGAACGATGCTATCCTTCCCATTAATTCGTTCTATATATTCAGGGCGAGTGCCAAAGTTTGGGTAGGCTCCTTTTCGTACAGATCCGGTTACTAAATCCTTAAAATTACTGCTTGTAATAGCTGCCATAAAAGCTATTTTTTTATTTCCAACATTAACTTTAAGGTGCCCAGTTTTTTCTTTATTAGCTGATGATCCTCTGATAAAAGCCTCTCCTGATATGGAGTTAAATACAGGAGAAATGGTATGGAAATCCATAACACCACCCAACGCATCGCTTCCATAAATTACGGAGCCTGGGCCAAACACTACTTCGGCACTTTCGGTGGTAAGGCCATCAATGGCAATAATACTTTGCAAATTACCACTTCGGTAAATCGCATTATTCATTCGCACACCATCAACAGAGATAAGTATTTTATTGGCAGCAAAACCTCTAATCATGGGGCTACCCCCGCCTAGCTGACTTTTTTGAATAAAGACTTCCCCTGATTGGCTTAGCAAATCTGCTGCGGTTTGTGGGTTTTTTAAGGCAATATCCTCACGTGTAATTTTTGTAATTGAAGCAACTATTTCAGAAGCATCTTCTTCCCATTTATTGGCAGATACCACAACCTCTTTTACAGAAATTGAGGAAGGGGAAAGAATAATCGTATTACCAATATTATCTTTCGGGATTAATAATGTTTCAAAACCTAAATGCTGGAAAGTAATGAATCCACTGGAGAGATTATTGATGCTGGCTATTCCTTTTGCATCACTTATGGCTTGGTTGCCTTTTTCATCAAAAATTAATACGTGTTCTATGGGTTCATTGGTTTCTTTATTAATTACAGTAACCGATTGAGCCCTCAATTCTTGAAAACTTATAAGCGTAAAAATAAATAATAATAGCACTTTAGTCATAAGGTCGCAAAATAAGAGTATGCTGGCAACAAAGTAATCACCAAACGTGTAATATTTTGATTTGTATAAAAACGGCACTAAAATGATGCCAATATTTTCGAAAATAATGAACCGAATAATCACATAAGTTGTTTGGGTAACCTACCGAGTGTATACATTTGTCTAGATTTGAAAAAACCAATTTATGAGCAAGCCATATTATATAGAAGAAGACCTGAAAAAATTTGGGAACATTACAAAGTACCAAAAAGAAATGGGAGAGAAATTTTTTGGGTGGTACGATGAAGTGTTTAAAGAAGGAGCCTTAACACAGCGAGAAAAGGCCTTGATTGCCTTGGGGGTTGCCCATGCAGTACAGTGCCCGTATTGCATAGATGCTTACACAAAAAGCTCGCTTGAAAAAGGAGCAGATGAAGAACAAATGATGGAAGCCATTCATGTAGCAGCTGCGATCCGCGGAGGAGCCAGCTTAGTTCATGGAGTACAAATGATGAACAAGGTGGAAGACCTTACCATGTAAGTATGAAAACTTTAAACGCCCAAAAACATTTATACGCTAGCACTGATGCTCAAATAGAAGTGTTGGAAGGAGCAGAAATACCTTCATTTAATGCTCGAACAGAACCTATTGGGTTTCACCCGCTTGAGCCTACCAATGTTGATATTTTACAGGTGAATATGGGTAAAATGTGCAATCAAACCTGTGCGCATTGCCATGTAGATGCAGGGCCAGATCGTAAGGAGATTATGACTCAGGAGACTTTACAGTTATGTTTGGAGGCTGTTGAAAAGGGTCATATTAAAGTGGCTGATTTAACAGGAGGAGCTCCAGAAATGAATCCTCATTTTCGGTGGTTTGTGGAAGAGCTAACCAAGCGTAAAGTGAATGTAATGGTGAGGTGTAACCTTACCATTATTGTGGCTAACCCTAAGTATAACGACCTGCCAGAGTTTTATGCCAAGCACAAAGTAGAAATTATATCTTCGTTACCACATTTTTCTAAAACAAGAACTGACGCACAAAGAGGTGATGGTGTTTTTGAACAATCGATAAAGGCATTAAAAATGTTGAATAAAGTTGGCTATGGTGTAGAAGGTAGTGGGTTGCACTTAAATTTAGTGTACAACCCTAGTGGTGCATTTTTACCACCGGCACAAGCTTCGTTAGAGCGTGATTTTAAAGAACGGCTACAAAGGCAACACGGCATAACCTTCAATAATTTATATGCTATTACCAATATGCCTATTAGTCGATTCTTGGATTATTTAATTCAATCTGGCAATTATGACACTTATATGGAGGAGCTCTCCAATGCGTTTAATCCTACTGCTGTAGAAGGTGTAATGTGTAGAAATACACTTTCTGTAGGTTGGGATGGGTATTTATACGATTGTGATTTTAATCAGATGCTAGAAATGAAATGCCAGCATGTGGAGCATATCCGTGATTTTGACAAGGGCTTGCTTAATAGCAGAGTAATTAAAACGGGCAAGCACTGCTATGGCTGTACGGCTGGTGCTGGGTCTAGTTGTGGCGGTGAAATAGTTTAAGGAAACCTCCTCTAGTTACAATTTGTAGACATTCAAGTCTCCTCGAAAAGGTTCGAACTAACTCCTTTATTATTAGCTGAGCACGTTTTTTATCTCTGACCTAAGGTCAACTAATTCTTGCTCTCTAGCCAATATTGGTGTATTCGAGATCCCATCATATACGTTGGTTTGCCCTTTTAGCCAATCATAAGTAACGGTATGTTCTTTTATAGCAGGGTCATGAGCAAAGTTAGTTTGTGCCATAAATCGATTATCCATTAAAAAACCTACTGAAATGCTACAGTTTAGTTTATCGCCTGGAGTTATGGCATGCGTCATAGAAATAACTAAATATTGATTATTACTAGTTTCAAACTTTACTTTGTAAATGGAGCAAAATGTCTGGCCTGCTTTTTTTTGATTTTGTTTTTTTTGCAAGCTCAGTAAGTTTTTCATGGCTACCCAGCGTTGGCAAGCCTTATCTTCTAAATGATTTGAGTCGCTTTGAGCTAAGCCAGCTCCATTAAGGGCCTTGCTCAAGGTGAAAGTATTGTCATTAATAGAATGATTATATCTAGTAAAAAAAAAGTTGGAGTATCGAAAATACCTAGGCACCAAATTGGTTATTCGAAGCATAAAGACCTCTGAACTTACGTTGGTTTCTTTTATTAATGCTACAACCTCTTCCGGTTTAAAAATTTGCTTTTTGGTAAAATCAACTAGCCCTTTGGTAAACGAACGCTCATCTAATAATAAGGCACTGGCCATATAATAGGATCTGAAATTATTGAGAACGTGCTCAAACGATTTTGTTTCAATCCACGAAGAAGTTTGAGGTCGCTTTTTTGCGTTTAGAATATTATAACTAACCTCTCTACTTAAAATAAATGTAATTTGAGTAGGAGTCAGCTTTTTGTTAATAAGTAATGTGGGAGATGGATTTGAAACCAATAAATATCTTAAGTAGGCTAGCTTAGGCTTGTCTTTAAGACCATCTAAATTAATCTGATACTCAAAATTGGTTTCTAAAAGGCTCATAAGTTTTTCTTCAATTTGAGTTAAGTGGGCATCTAAATGTAATTCTTTTCGTAGTTTTTTTGCAGCAGTTTCTAGCTCAGGAAAATAATTATTATTCATTTCCTGAAAGGAGCGAAGCACAGAAAAATAAAGACTTTCCACTTTGAAATCGTGTTCTCTTCCAATCCGAATTAAGGCATCTACAAAAGCACTGAACTGAATAGGTGCACTGGCTAAAATTACTAAAAGATCATTGGCAGAAAGCCCAAAGAACTCTAAGGGTAGCTCATTTAATATATCTGATTTTACTAATGCAGATATCGGAGTCAATTGCTTACTTAGCTGTAGTGATACCAAATTATCGTAGCTTGTATTTAAAGCTTTTGCCAAATTTCCTATTTTTTCTGGTTTAGGATATTTCTTTCCTTTCTCAATTTCGTTGAGGTAGGATTTAGAAATATTGGTTAGCCCAGATAATTGCGACAATGAATAGTTGTTTTCTGCTCTAAGCTGTTTTAATTTGAGGCCGAATATGAATCGTACGTTTTGAGCAGATATTTGCATTAATGCGAATTTTCGCTAAAAGTAGTAAATTTTTTTTTAATCGACATAGTGATTGATTTTTCCACCAAACTCAGTAAACAATTAAAAGGTAAATTACCTGGCCAGGTAGCTCAAAAGCAAATGATGCCCCATGCAGGCAGTCCTATTGATCGCTTTTCGATTGAGGTGAAAAAAGGAGCGAAAGAAGGGGCCGTTTTACTATTGCTCTATAAAAAAGAGGCAGATATTTATCTTGTGCTCACTCAACGGCATACCTATGAAGGAGCACATTCAGGACAAATAAGTTTCCCTGGAGGAAAAGTGGAGGAAAAAGATGCATCTGTTGAAGCTACCGCTTTACGAGAAACAGAAGAAGAAATTGGAGTGCCTGCGTCTACTATCAATGTATTGGGAAGGCTAACTGACTTATTTATTATTGCAAGCAATTTTAATGTAAGGCCTGTAGTTGCTTATTTGGATCACGCCCCTGATTTTATACTTGACCCAAGAGAGGTAGATCATATCATAGAAGTGAAATTATCAGACTTAATGGATGATTCCATTATTGGTTCCAAGGAGATGATTTTTAAGGAGAAATATAAAATCCAAGCTCCATATTTTAATTTTAATGACAACCATGTGTGGGGTGCAACGGCTATGATGCTAGCGGAGTTTAAGGAGATTTTGAAAGTTATTGGTTAAGGGTTATTTGTTCTGCCAACTAAATAACTTTAGGCACTTTAATATAGGCTAGTCACTTCAAGTACTTTTTTCATATACTTGTATCAAAATAACCCAACTTATGCACGAAGCTGAACCTTTTATAACCAACGATGCCATTGTTTTAGGATTACTTATGGCCATTTTAATGGTCATCTTTAAAACCTCCAATAGCAAAAAAACTGGGTTTGTCTCATTTTACAAATACGTGCCTGCCTTGCTACTTTGCTATTTTATTCCATCTATTTTTAATTCAATGGGTATCATTAATGGCGAACAAAGTAATCTGTATTTTGTAGCCTCAAGGTATTTATTGCCAGCTAGTTTGGCCTTGCTTACACTCAGTGTAGATATGAAGGAAATAAAAAAGCTGGGTTTTAAAGCAATAATAATGTTTTTGGCAGGCACGGTAGGTATTATGATAGGTGGGCCATTGGCCATTTTACTCGTTTCAGTTATTGCTCCTGATGTAGTAGGAGGTGTTGGTCCTGATGCTGTTTGGCGTGGCATGACCACCATTGCCGGCAGCTGGATTGGAGGAGGAGCCAACCAAGCAGCTATGTACGAAATGTTTAAGCCAAGTAACGACCTTTATTCTACTTCCATTGCAGTAGATGTTATTGTAGCCAATATTTGGATGGCCTTTCTATTATTTGGTGCAGCGCGTTCTGCCAAAGTGGATAAATTTTTTAATGCCGATGCTTCTGCCATCGAAGATGTTAAAAAGAGGGTAGAGGCTTACCAATCAAAAATGGCCAAAATTCCTTCGTTAACGGATGTGATTACCGTGTTAACTGTAGGCTTTATTGCTGCTGCAATCGGCCACGCAGTGGCAGGAGAAATTGCACCATTTATCGAAACTAATTATCCGGCATTAAGTGACTATAGTTTAAATAGCAAATTCTTTTGGCTAGTTATTACAGCCACCATTATAGGTTTAGTATTATCGTTTACCAAAGCCAAAGAGTTGGAGGGAGTAGGAGCTTCTCGTATTGGGAGTGTTATGATTTATATTTTGGTGGCTACTATTGGTATGAAAATGAATGTGTTGGCCATCTTCGACAATCCTGGTTTCTTCCTTGTAGGGGGTTTATGGATGGTGATTCACGTAACGGTATTATTAGTGGTGGCTAAAATTATAAAAGCACCGTTTTTCTTTGTGGCTGTAGGCAGCCAAGCCAATGTGGGCGGTGCTGCTTCTGCGCCAATTGTAGCTGCGGCATTTCACCCATCATTAGCACCTGTGGGAGTACTTTTAGCGGTAATGGGTTATACTCTGGGTACCGCTGGTGCTTATTTAACAGGCTTGCTTATGCAAATGGTGGCTCCGTAGTTTTTTTTGGCTTAGACTTTGAGTCACCTGATGAATATTTAGATTAAAATCTACTTTCTAAATTTCATTCACAAAGAAAAACCTATCATTCACAAAGTTTTTAGTGTACTTCACAAAGAATGAGCAAGATCTAGTTTAATTATTGATTACATTAGTTTTTTTAAGAACTAAGCCAAATGAAAAATTTAATCTACCTCAAAGTAGTTCTTGTTTTAGTACTGTATTCATGTACTACTTCTACAACAGAGCAAACAAATAGTGATTCGGAGGAGTCGATTTCATATACATCGTTAAAACAACTATTGGATACCAATCAGGCTATAGATGATCGGTATCTCATAGATGAAGCTAAGTCTGGTATTATTGGAGTACTCATCTTCCATACAATTGTGTTGGAATCTGACGACTTTATAATGGTTAATTCTGGCAATGAAAGTACTATGCCTAAAAATTATTACCTTACTACATTTTCAAAAAAAAATGGCAATATGGTATCGTACTTGCCACTTGGTGCCGAAGCAGAAGCTGCTGAACCTGCAAAGGTTGTATTCGACTCAAGTAATCAATTCTATACTGTCGAATATTCTTATGAACTTCTTGTAGATGAGGAATCAGGGGCTTACATGGAGGGGAATCTATTAGATTCTATTATAAACCAATATAAGATTAGCAATGAAGGGGTTATAGGCAAATTAAGTAATTCTAAATTGGGAGGGCCAATTGCTTATTTTAATAAATTACCTGCTTCTCTAGGAGAAAAAATCTCAACTTCCGCAGATATAGAAGAAATTAAAGGGTGGAATTTTACTGTACATAATGTAGCCGATATTACAACCATTATTTGTGCTTCTTCAACCAATGAGGAAAAGATTTTATTTAGTTGGGATGCTAATGATAAAAAGTTTAAGCCTTTTACATTACAACCTGAAGTTTCAAAAAACACCTTGCTTAGTCAAATTTCATTTACTATGTATGGTTCGAAACAATCAAAATCAGTGGTAGTATTTAGTGCCGATATTAACAAATTAAATGTGCCTAATGTAACAAACTTCCCATTTGAAAATTCTACTGATGTGCGGGTAGCCAACGATTCGCTTTACATTACTACTGCAACTGGAGTGTTAACATTCCTCAACACCTCCAATTCTACAGGAGGTGGCGAAGGCGAAGCACTCGATTATTACATCTATATCCAACATGTGGGTACTGATTATGTGGTGTTGGCCAAGTTAGGGTATGGCGATGCCCGTACATTACTTATTAACCTTGCCACTGGCCAGCCATGGCTATTGCCAGAAAATGGGGAAATGCAAAATTTTCAGTTTTCACCAAACTTATTGTATATGGCCATTACAATGGATGGTGGAGGCGTGGATGGTAATTATGACCCTAATGTAAAATTAATGCTGTATAAGCTTGAAGAAGAAGGACCAGCGTTGATTCTTAAAACTAGTTTAGGGCCAATTGGCCATAGTACTGGGCTCAAATGGGTGAGTAATCATGAGTTTTTTATTTATACATACTGTCAAGAATATTCAATTATAATTGACCAGCCTTATAGAACCGTTAGAGACCCTGAATTGATAGATGCCTTGAGGGATGCCATAAAGAATGAAGATTTAGCAAAAGTAACTAGGTTAATGGAACAAGGCGTAGATGCCAATTACTCTCTTAATCCTTGGCCATATCCTCCCATTGTTGAGGCTTGTGAGGTTGGTAATCTTACCATTTTAAAAGAGCTCATTAAATATGGAACTGACCCCAAGCTGGGGTATGATGATGAAGCCTATAATACAAACTACCCCGTTGAGTTTGCCATTAGAAAAGGACACCTTGAGGTGGTTAAATATTTATTTTCTATTGGTGCTAGATCTGAGTTGCTTAATGTTGAAGATGAAGCGATGTATGCTTTCTTACAAGGTCAAGGACTAGATACAAATAATTCTCAAAAGTTAAGCGCTGCTTTCAATATGGGTGATTTTGCCCAATGTAGAGAGCTTCTTAATAATGGGGCCATTATTGAATATGATTTAGGTTGGGCTGCTAATACGGTAGAAAAGTTTAATTTTCTTAAAGAGTATGACTATGATTTCACCCAATTAAATGAGAATCAAGTAGAGTATTGGCCAGATAATCGATCTATGCTTGGGGGGCTAGTAGAAGATGTATTTCTTCTTTTTTTACAAGCGGGAGTTAGGCCATCACCAACTAGTCTGATATTTATTTTTAACGAATGGCAACAAGTTAATTTTGATTTAGCCTTAAAGTACCTCATTAATAATTACGATGATTTTAACATAAACGATTCTTTTGTTTACGAAAATCTGGATATAGAAAACATCTTTCATTATTATAACGGCATTAATAATACCACCTTGCTGAGTATGGCGGTTGCCGCAAATAACACCAGAGCCATTGAAACTTTATTAGCAAATGGAGCCGATTCTACAATAAAAGATACACATGGCAAACTCGCCTTGGACTATTCGAGTGATGAAAATAGGGAAGCCATTGGCAAACTAGTAAAAGAGTAAACTTATTCTATTACGGAATCACTTGCTATGGAATCTGATTTGTTAATTGGGTCTTTGTCATTTGTAGCATTTCCATCAATGCCATTTGAATACACCTTGTTGATTTCACCACCTTTATCAACTTTTACAAGCATTGAAGCTAAATCAAGAGGGTGCTCTCTTTTAAGCCCTTTTATTTTATATATGAGGTGTCTCCGTTTACACTTCTTATCGATTTATTTCCTAGTTGCCAGACAATTTCACCTGGTAAATCAACAATATCAGTTTTAGATGAAGAGCAGTTGGTTAGGTAAGTGCTACAGCTAAGTAAGAGAAGTAGTTTGAAATTTTTCATGGTTAATCGGTTATCAATGTAGTTGTCTCACTTTTTATGTAAAACCTTAGAGACTAAAAGAGCACAGTCCCATTTGAATGTATAAAAAATAAAGTTAAGAATTTCGTGTTTTTTGTGAACGACCCTAAAACTTTGTGAATGACAGGTTTTTCTTTGTGAATGAATTTTGTTATTGAATAAATTGACTGTCAGCTTCTACTTTTTTAACTCATATGCTGTCTAGAATTTAGAAAGAAATACCTGTAGAACTTTTTTATTTACTTGGCTATCTAACCTAGTATTTACTTTACCTTTGCTTGTATAAAATCACTTAGTCAACATGAAATTTATAAAACACTTGTTTTCCATGTCTTTTTCAGGGGCATTATTGCTTGTTTTTGGTGTTAGCATTAGCATAGCCACTTTTATCGAAAACGATTTTGGCCCTATTGGCTCCCAATCTATTGTGTATAGAGCGGCTTGGTTCGAAATTTTGATGGGAGTAATGGTAGTTAATATGATTGGCGTTATTGTGTTAAAGAAAATGTACAAGCGCGAGCGTTGGGTTAACCTACTTTTTCATGTGGCGTTTATCATTATTTTAATAGGCGCAGGCATTACTCGATTTTTTGGAGAAGAAGGCATGATGCATATTAGAGAAGGGGAATCTTCAAATACATTTATCTCTGAGCAAACCTATATTAATGCCACTATTTTAGACGGTGATGATAAAATGGAATTTCATGATAAAGTGCTTTTTAGCCGTATCAAGAATAATAGATATTCAAACTCAGTATCACTTACTTCTGGTAAAGTAAAATTTAAAGTAAAGCAATTCATTTTTAATGCTACTCAAATTGTAGAGCATAATGAAGAGCTTGGAGCTCCAATGCTTACCTTAGTAACCGCTGGAGATAGAGGCAGAGAAAATCGTTACTTCTCAAATGGGGAGGTTAGCAACCTGAATGGCATGCCATTTAGTTTTAATGCCCTTGCTGACACGAGTACATTACGCATTATCGCTTCTGATTCTGGTTTAATTCTTAACACTCCCTTTCCAATAAATACGATGAGTATGGATACTCGTGATATGGCGCAGGTTGAACCAAATCAATGGGTGCCGGCTTTGTATAGAACATTATATACTGTTGGTGAAATTAATTTTGTAATTACAGGTCACGACCCAAAGGGAAGAATAAAAATTGTATCAGCACAATCCGAAAGCAATAGTCAGCAAACACGTGATGCTATAGTTGTGGAAGTGTCTGGAATGGGAGAAACCCAAGAGGTACTTTTATTCGGTGGTAGGGGATATGAGCCAGAACCTGTGTTCACAGAAATTGGTGGAGTAAATATGAGCCTTTCTTATGGCTCTCAAATTGTAGAAATCCCATTTAAGGTTGCGTTAAAAGATTTTCAATTGGATAGGTACCCAGGGTCTATGAGTCCTTCTTCCTATGCCAGTGAGGTCGTAGTTACGGATGGAGATGAAAGCTATCCTTTTAGGATTTATATGAATAATATACTTGATCATGGTGGCTATCGTTTTTTTCAATCTTCCTACGATCAGGATGAGATGGGTACTGTACTGTCGGTAAATAAAGATAGACCTGGTACTTTGGTTACGTATGTAGGATATACACTTTTATTTATTGGTCTAATTGCTATTATATTCTCAAATAAAACAAGGTTCCGTTATCTGTCATCTCAAATTGACAGGGTGCATAAGAAACGCCAGAAATTAGCAATTGTACTAGTTATGCTGTTAGTATCGTCTTCAGTAATGGCTGCAGATACACCAGAAGCCCCACCAATTAAACAAGCAGAGGCCTTTGGTCGGTTAATTTACCAAACCAATGCAGGTAGAATGACTCCCATTAATTCGCTGGCAAGCGACCTTTTACGGAAAGTGTATAAAAGCAGTTCGTACGAAGGTTATACACCTGAACAGGTGATGCTTGGTATGATGAGCAATGCCCACGAATGGCAGCATGTGCCAATGATTCAAATTAAAGAACGTGATGTGGATAGCCAGGCAATAGAAAGTATACTAGGTGTTACTGGTAAATATGCCAGCTATAACGATTTTTTTAATGAAAAAGGAGAGTACAAACTAATAGAGTTGGTAAACACAGCTTATGCAAAAAAGCCGGCACTGCAATCAAAGTTTGATAAAGCCTTGATGAAAATAGATGAACGAGTTAATATTACTTACATGGTGTACCAAGGCATGTTGTTAAAAATTTTTCCGGTACCAAACGACCCAGCTCATCACTGGGTCTCTCCACTAGATGAAGAATTTTATACACTTTCAGGAGATGATTCCGTTTTCGTGCGCAACGGATCGTTTCAGTATTTTAGAAGCATTGCAACCAATGATTTTGAGCAAGCTGATTTAATTTTAAACGGAATTAAAAAGTTTCAAAGAACCTACGGAGGAGAAGTGCTCCCTTCAGAGCAGCGGGTGTCAATGGAAATTAGCTTTAATAAATGGTACATTTTTAAACGCCTATTTCCTTATTATTTACTAGTTGGTTTAACACTAATGATATTGGTATTTATTACCATTCTTAATCCAAAATCAAAGCTTAGTATTCCAATTAAAGTTATGTTGGGCTTAATTATTTTAGGCTTTATTGCTCACACAGGAGGGCTCGGTATGCGCTGGTACATATCGGATCATGCTCCTTGGAGTAATGGCTATGAAGCAATGACTTACATTGCTTGGGCAACAGTACTGGCAGGGCTGCTATTTAGCAAAAAATCACCCATGACCCTTGGGGTAACAGCATTTCTTTCAGGTATCATACTATTTGTGGCACACCTAAGTTTCTTAGACCCTCAAATTACCAATTTAGTGCCTGTGCTTAAGTCGTATTGGTTAACTATTCATGTGGCTACCATTACAGCCAGTTATGGATTTATGGCCTTGGGCGCTTTGCTTGCCTTCTTAAACTTATCAATTATGATATTTAAGACTGAGAAGAATAATCTTCGATTATCCCTTTCTATTGAAGAGCTTACCTATGTTATTGAAATGTCGTTGAGTATTGGTATCATCCTCTTAACCATTGGTAATTTCTTAGGAGGAGTTTGGGCAAATGAATCTTGGGGTAGATATTGGGGTTGGGATCCTAAAGAAACCTGGGCACTGGCTTCTATCATTTTTTATGCCTTTGTATTGCATATGCGTTTTATTCCTGGCTTAAAAGGAGTTTACGCCTTTAACTTTGCATCGCTTGTTACGTTTTCTTCTATCATTATGACTTTCTTTGGCGTTAATTACTACCTATCTGGTTTGCATTCGTATGCCGCTGGTGACCCAATGCCAATTCCTTCATGGGTATATTATAGTGCGGCAATAGTTGGTGTATTAGGAATCGTTTCTTACTGGAGAAATTATAAGTTTGAGGAACCGGAAGATAGTATAGAAGAGTAATATTTATATTGCATAATTCGGGTTCAACTCAAAAAAATAATGTAGCTTCATTGCTGCGAAAGGTGGTCTAAGGAGGGTAAATATGGGAAATCAGTAATTGAAATAAGGTTTAAAATTTAGTCCCTTGTGTTATTTTATCATTGTACAAGGCGGATTCCTGCCTTCGCAGGAATGACTTGTTTTTTGTTTGGTACTAACAGGTTATTTTTAATCGATTGAATTCCCCGAGGCTCTGCCTCGGTGGTTAAGAGGAAAGTTTGAAAACCTAAGGTTTTCATAAAACTAGAAATAAGTTTTTCTGCCTCTTGATACCTCGATGGCTCTGCCTCGAGGTTGTTCATTTCGCTGTAATTCTTAGAATTTAGCCCAATTTATCAGTAATCAACTCGTGTAACTGCAAGATAAACTCTCATTTATGTGTTTCGAGCCAGTCTAACTAGGTGTTTTACCTAATGCTAATTTAGGTAATTATGCTAATAAGGATTCATTTTCAGCCATTTAGCTTTGTAAAGTAAATAAGAAAAAAAATGAATAGTAATTTATTATTTCTCGTATTGGCAATGGCTTTTATAAACTTGAAAGCAACTGGCCTTAGGGCGGAAACCCTTCTTACAAATCATTATGGAGACGATACTAGAATTGAAACCATTAATAATCATGCCTTTTTTATTCTTAAATTAAATCAGGAGCATATTAGTTATGGAGATAAAGTAGAATTAGTTTTTGGACTTAATCATCGTATTAAGGCTTATAATATATCAGGAAAGGATATTCATACGTTTACTAATTCTAATGAATTGGTCGTATTAATTTCCGCAGAAGACTTAAGAATATTTGAGAAAAAGAAACTTAAGAAAGTGAAAATTTATAAGGGTAGCGAGGTGGTAATAATTCGTACCAATATCGACCCGAAATACTTAAAAAATAAATAATACCCTATGGGAGTTCATACAGTTTCTAACGAAGCAAAAAAGATGAATGAAACCTCTATTCTAGATTCCTATACTATGTATTTGCATACCTTTATAGAGGGTAGCGGTGCATCTATTACGGCAACTTCCTCGCAAAGCTCTGCTATTATGTCCTACGATGAGTTTAAGGAGTATTTTATATTAAAAGTGTTGGGCCGCTCTACAGAATTTACAGCGAATATGGCTCGTGATTATCAGTATTTGAGTTTTGATAATACTATTATCTTAAACGTTCTCGCTTAATTATCTAGTAATGTTTTCAGGTTTAGCATTACAAGCGCCCCCATACTTGAGCACTTTCTAAAGGCTGAGTTTTGGTGATGATCCGCTAGTTCTTTACCCAATTGAAGTATATTTTTTTCGAGTGATAAAGCCTCTGAGCACATGGCTTCAAATAAATGGTTAAGCACATGCTTGGCAGATATGGACCTGTTTAATATCAAGGAGCGTTCTTCCAACTGATATTGCGCCATACTTTCAGGAGTCATTATTTCCATGCCCATTTCCACAAAAGGGGTATTTTGTTTAAAAAATTGTGGAAAATACACTGCCTTTCTTGCTTCATAGGATTGTTGATCAAAGTCGATGGCACGAATTCGGTAGTGCGTATCTTCAAAGTCGGGTGTTACATCTACCACAAAATTACTGGAGTGCATATCGCCTAAAAGGCGCACAAAACAGCGCTCATTAAACTTCACAAACTCTTTAGAGAGCCTTACTTTATTTAAAAACTCGTCTTCTATATGGCGTTTCATAAATTGGTCGCCCGGTACACCAGCAATATGTTCTACCACTAAAGTGTTTTTGTGCACGATATAATTAATAGCATTGGGTGATAACAGGTTTTCCAATTCTAACCCATAAACACGCGAAGCATCGGCACGTTTAATGTAGAAATAATCGAAATTATCATTAATCTGGTTTACAATCCGAACTCTAAAAGGCTTCGTATTACCAAATGGACAAATGTCAATTCGGTCTATAAAAAGGTGGTCTATTACTTCCAAACGACCCGATGATTTTAAATTGGAATACACCATTTTAAGCTGTTGGTGTATGCTCTCCATATCAGAAGGCGCAAATAGTACAGTTTCCCAAAGTGTATCCACTCCGTGCGAATCATATAGTGCTATGGAGCTATTATAGCGGGTGAGTTCTTCGTAATCTATGGCATCCGTATTTCGTTCATGATCAGCTAAGTAAGCCCTTAATGGGTCGTTAATGGGGTAGAGCACCTTCTTTTTTGTAATTAATGCCATAGTCAAAATTACAACGAAATATATTATGTGTTATTGATGTTTTGAATCAATCATCTTTATCATCATCTTCTTTTACTTCCACCTGAAAATTTTGAGGATGAGTGTCTTTGTAACCTGAGTTCGACCTAAGGAATGCTGCCAGAAAAGAAGATAGTAGGTGAAATTTTGGAAATGAAAAGTGAAGAAATAATGGATTATTTCAAGAATTTTATTTCTAAAAGATTGCCTGCTAGATATTTTCCCTTTGGGCTTTAGTGAAATTTCCCTAAACTTCCTCAAATTTCTTTGAATTAACTCGTTAGTCCTGCATAAATTTGAGTTGTTTACGAAATTTTCACTTAAAGCTGACAGTATTCCTTAGGTCGAACTCAGGTTTGTAGGAAATTGGGAAAGCGCAGGAGAGGCCAATCATTATTCCTACCAGAATATGTCTAATTATTTTTAGAATCTTCATTATTAATAAAGTATTAACCTGAACTAAGGTTATTATTAAAACCTAAATTTTATTTATTGGTCAAAACGACCACAGAGAAATAAACTAGGTTATGAAGATGTCTTAGAGGAATTGAAATATAGATGAGGCAATAATATGCCAAGAAGAGAACTCTTGACCGTATTATGAAAATTAAAACTTTGTTTCTTATACTTAATAAAGCAAGCTTTGCCAAAAACTGCTAAAAGATGCGAGGGCTTAGATAATAAAAGCGATGAAATGTTGCTTTTCCTTTCATCAGAATTGAAGAAGGTGCTGTTGGCTTCAACATTACTAACTGATTCTGCTTGCACTTTTTCAACAAATTCAGTTGGTTCCTTTTTGTGCACGGTAGTAGTGGCTGCAGAACCAACAAAAGAAACCAGCTGTATCACCAAGGCGACACTAATAATTAATTTCACTGATTTGCTTATAGCTTGCATAATGCTAAGTTAGTAAAGAATCGTGCATATTATATAGTGAGCTCTTTGTTTTTCCAGCTTTACCGATTTATAGCCCGGCTTCACCGAATACTTCTTTTAATACCTGTTTGGGCTATCTAAGTTTGAAACATAATTAAAAACTCAAAATTATGTCAAAAGAACAATCAAAGAATTTTACATTAGGAATTTTACTAATCGCATTTGGAGGGCTTTTCTTAGCCAAGAACATGGGGTTTATCCCATACGACATCTTTCATAATTTATTTAGGTGGCACAACTGGTTAATCCTCATAGGTATCATTATATTAATTAAACATCCTCAAAAGACTTCGGGCTATGTACTTTTGGGTGTTGGAGGCTTCTTCTTTGCTCGAGAGTTAGACTTCTTTCCATTTGTAGAAATGAGGATGTTATGGCCATTATTTTTAATAGGAGCAGGTATTTATTACATTATTAGGCAACAATCCAAAAATCTACCAAAGGGAGATAAACCAGATGGAAGCATGGACTTTATTGATGACACCAATATTTTTAGTGGTGGAGATATCGTGGTTGAATCTGACAATTTTAGAGGAGGTAGGGTATCTTCTATGTTTGGTGGTGGTAATTATAACTTAACGAAGGCTAAATTATCTCCTGATACAAAAAATGTATTAGACGTGTTTGCTATGTTTGGTGGCAGCAATTTTATTGTTCCTAACGACTGGAATGTACGTATCGAAGTAACTGCAATATTTGGTGGTTTTTCTGATAAACGTGTAGTAACCAATCAATCAGCTGTAGATGGAGAGCCTAAAAAGGAGCTATTTATTACAGGATTTGTCATGTTTGGAGGGGGAGAAGTAAAGAGTTATTAGGTCAAAAACTCAGGTTAAAAGCTGGAAGTCTTGGTATTGACTTCTGGCTTTTTTGTATTTTAGCCTAACTACAAAAGAACATGTCAAACCCTATTACTCAAAACATACGATACCTAGCAAGCTATTTTAGTATTTGGCTTGTGTTTGCCCTTGTTCAAACAGTTGTTTTTTACTATGCATTCTCTATCGAATGGATTAATGGCTCTGTTGATGCCTTTGTTTTTAATTTACTATTAAGCTTTATTGGGCTGGCTATTTGGCCTTTGGTAAGTTTTTCTAGCCTAGGTGGTGCTCAACTTTTAAACACCCTTATTACCCATATTGCGGGAGCCGCTGTTTTAATTGGCCTAAGCATGTATGCCTTTTATAATGTAATGGGGTTTGTATTTGCTAAAAATGAGGCGTATATAGGCTTTTTAGAATCATCTTTATTTTGGCGTTCTGCATTGGCAGCCATCGCCTATATGCTAATAGCACTCAATTATTATGTAATTATTTATAATGAAGAGTTTAAAATAAGAAAAATACAAGAATCAGAATTGAAGCAATCATTAAAAGAGGCGGAGCTAGATATGCTTAAATCGCAACTAAATCCTCATTTTATATTTAATAGCCTTAATTCCATTAGTTCACTTACACTTACTAACCCTGAAAAAGCTCAAGAGATGGTTATTTCACTTTCTGAGTTTTTGCGGTATTCAATTAAACCAAATGAAGATAAATCAATTCCTCTTAAAATGGAATTAGATGCTATAAACCAATTTATTTCCATTGAAAAGGTGCGTTTTGGTGATCGATTAAAAGTCGAAATAAACTGTGACAATAGCTGTAATAATAAACTGGTTCCGCCCCTAATTATTCAGCCATTAATTGAAAATGCCATTAAATACGGGGTGCACGAATCGTTAAAAGCCGCTGTAGTACAAATAGATTGTAGTTGTTACCAAGATACGCTTGAGATTACGGTGCAAAATAGCTACGATATGGAAAGTGTTTCTTCAAGCAAATCGGGTATTGGACTAAAAAATGTGGCTAACCGATTAGCTTTGATTTATGGGTCAAGAGATTTGATGAAGATTACGAAGGAAAAGAATAGTTTTAGGGTAAAGCTAATTATCCCCCAAATAGCTTAGTAATGCATATACTAATCATTGATGATGAACAACCTGCCAGAGATTTGGTCGGCAAATATTTAGAAGGAATTGTGGACACTGTACTTACTCAAGCCAATAATGGGTTTGAAGGGCTAAAACTGATTAACTCAACTAAGTATGACCTTGTACTTTTAGATATTCAAATGCCTAAACTCAATGGGTTCGAGATGCTCGAATTAATTGAAAACCCTCCACCTGTTATTTTTTGCACTGCGTATGACGACTATGCCATAAAAGCATTTGAGAAAAATGCCATTGATTATTTGCTCAAACCATTTTCTAAAGCACGCTTATTGGAAGCCATTGACAAAGTTTCAACTAGTTCTATAATTGAAATGCCGATTCACATAGCTTCAGAAGTAAGAAATGAACCTTTGGAACGAATTGTGGTTAAAAATGCAAAATCTATTGATATTATTCCGGTAGCAGAAATTCAGTATTTACAATCGCAAGATGATTATGTGGAGGTTCACTCCAACGGAAGAAAATACTTGAAACAGCAAAGATTAAAATACTATGAATCAGCACTTAATGCAGATTTATTTGTTAGAGTTCATCGACAATATATAGTAAACATCTCTTTTATAAAGAAGCTTGAAAAATTTGGGAAGGAGTCTTATATAGCAGAGCTTAAAGATGGAGATTCGATTAGCATTAGTGCTTCAGGTTATGCTCGATTGAGGCAAGTACTTGGGATGTAAAGTGAGCATTTTTGCAGAAAAGAGCTATTTCGGTTTTAATTAATAATTTCTTAGTGTTATTTAGCAGCATAAATTGAGCGTATGAGCAAAGTGATAATTAGTAGTTTCGATGAATTTAATAAATTTTTAGGTCAAAATATCGGCTCTTCAGAGTATTTGCCCATTTCTCAAGATCGGATTAATAAGTTTGCGGATGCCACCTTAGACCACCAATGGATTCATACCGACCCTGAAAGGGCTGCGAAAAGCACTTTTGGAAGTACAATAGCTCATGGGTATTTAACGCTCTCTATTTTGCCTTATTTATGGGAGCAGATTGCCGAAATTCGTAATATTAAAATGATGGTGAATTATGGGATCGAAAGCCTGAAATTTGCAGAACCTGTATTAGTAAACGATGAAGTTAGGCTGCACGCCTCTTTAGAATCATTAACAGATTTACGAGGTATAACCAAATGTGTATTGGGTGTAAAACTAGAAGTAAAAGGTAAGAAAAAGCCCGCTCTTAAAGCTAGTTTAGTGTTTCTGTATCATTTTAATGGGTAAGTGCCCAAATAGGGTTTTGCCACCTAACCAGAAAGAACTTAGGAAATCCAATAACTGTTTTTGGCACCATTACCTTTTCTTTTTGAGCCTGCTTCCAACCATTTACTTGTGAGCACTTAAATGCCAATAACCACCAGCACATTTTCACCAATGTTAGGTGCGTTGTGCTGAGTGTTCATCTGAAACCAACTTTTTGCGGACTTTGTTAAACCCGAAATATGCAATAGAAATTCTATTACTAATACAAACTGCTGCAAATCAGTCGTTTTACTAAGTTTATCCTCTTAACCATAGCGGTGCTATGCTTTTCGAATATAAACTTCTGATTTA
>JAKISE010000059.1 GCA_021648745.1 Cyclobacteriaceae bacterium | reverse complement strand
TCAAATTAGTTAATTCACTCACATCCCATATACTCATATCTCCTTCAACAGCTGTGTTCTGAAAAATTATACTTCTTAATAGTGGCTTATTTTCAAGTGATAGGATACTTCCATTAACATTAGGCATAAAAGATAAATATATTCGTTCGAACGTTGTATTCGAAGAAAAGACATCAATGCTTCCTTCAACTAATGGACCACTCAATATCAAATCAGTTAGTGGGAGATTGGATAAACTATTAATATTTCCTGTAATCTCTGTTGAATATCCAATTTGTAACTTCTCCAACTTAGTTAAGTTAGAAAAACTAGAAAGGTTTCCTTCAAAATTAAAATCATTCAATACTATTGTTTCTAACTGAGTCAAGCTCTCCAACGAAGAAATATTTCCTGAGACACCTCCACTAATTATCAATTCTTTTAAGCTTAATAGGTTTGTTAATGTCGACAAGGCACCAGTACAGTTTACCCATAAAATAGTAAGCTTAGTTAATGAACTAACTTTACTCAACTCTATCTTAATATTATAATGAGTATTAAGAATTTCCAGCTCAGTTAAAGGTGCTGGATCCCAATCTACGATAATTGAAGTAGGAATATATAAAGTACTTGTATTCAACTCAGTAACATGTACACCACTCACAGTTACTCCTTCCCATGCTCCAACATTAGATTCGTCTGCCCACTTTGTTAGTAATTCTCCACCTACAGCATTTCTCAGTTGAACTAACGCTGCAATTTCATCGTCCTCCACTTGCGGAACAGAATTAGTTGCTGCCTCAACTAAATGGGGCAGTTTTTGAATTAATGCTTTTTTGTCATGTTTTACAGTTGATTCTTCTGCTTGTATTGCTGCAAAATATGCTTCCAAATACGCTCGTTCTTCTTCAAATAGTAAAGAATCAAGCATTCGGTCATTATCGTTTTGTACACTATTGGCAACCTGCAAATTTTCATTTTTAGTGCTGTCAGATACCCTATTTGCACCTTGCACATTGGTTTCCTGGCTGTTGTTTTCATTAATTATTTGGCCTATATTTCTCGGTACTGTAATGGTAATTTCCCGAATACATTCTAGCGGGTTATCTTCTTCTGCAAGGCTATCTAACCCACAAGCGTAACCTGAAAGAATGGTATTGATGGCTTGTAGTTCGGGGCTAATTATTAAATCTGTTTTAAATAATAAAAAGAAATAATTATTGGGTGAGTTATTAAAATAAGTTTCTAAATGATTAGCAATGGCAGTACTATCTGAGGTGGTAAGGGTGGTGTCGCAAGCAAATTGAATGCTGCTAATGGTGGTTTCTAATTGAACCAAAGAAACAGGGTCGTTTTCGTAATCTGAAGCATTTACACTGTCCATAATGCCGGCACTGCTTTGCTGTTGCAGCAATGCCACAGCAGCAGGACAACTGGCAATTTCGATAATTCCCAATTTGGTAACTCGCTTGGCTTCTGTGTAAAAACCACGGTACATCTGCCATCGGTTTATGTTTACTGTAGAATCATATTCCGCTTGGGTTATCCATCCTTGGGCCAATTGGTCTTGCAGGTTGTAATACAACAGGTGTTTACCGCTGATATTCAGTTCTCCATTTTCGTTTATATAATAACTTGTATTTAAAGGATCGGTTACCTCACTAATGGTTCCTGTAATATCAGTACTGCTTTCCGGGATGCCATCTCCATTGGCATCTACCTCTATGGTGCCAAGGCTAATATTATCAAGCTTAGTTTGCATACTGGTAGCTGAACCCGCTCCACTTAAAGTACCAGCCGCATCAAAGAAGGGGTCGAGTGCCAGTGCATTGGTATAGTTTTGTGCAACGGCTTCGCTCCAGTTGCTCACCATCATTAGGTCTCTATCAAATACTTCGCTGGCTTTGTTTTTAGTACATAAGGTGTAAGCACAATAATCGGCATGCGCTATAATTGCTGGCTCTGTTGGTAATATACCTTCACTAATAAGCGCCTGGCGAATATTTTCTTTTATGTTTTCGCAGTCGTTAATAACAATTAGATTCATAGCCTCATTAATTACCGCAACTGAATCGGCAGGGGAACAAGCCGTGCAATTATCGCAACTGGTAGAATCAATTACATATTGGCTTTCGATGAGTTCTATTTCGGTAATAACGCTGGCTTCCCGAAGAATCAATGTACGCACCTGCTCAAAGCTCAATTCATGCGCCACCAGTTTTTTGCTTATGGTATATTCCCCAATTTCAGGAAAAATTAAGGCAAATTGAATATCGCTGATAAGGGTAGGGTCATCGCAACTGGCCGCATTAATGGCACGTACATACCCGTTGCCTACGGTAGCCTCATTACCTGCTACTCCGCTAAGGTCGAACTCGCTGCCATTGGGGCCCGTAACTGACATAGTAAGGGTATAGTTACACGCTTCACAGCCAATTTCATCTACCTGTGAGGCCAGGGCAGAAAAATCGTAATCGAAATTATATTCGGTAGCAGGCGCTACATTTAAGATGGTATGCTCTAACACACTTGCGCCATCTTCTATTCGGTTTTTAGGGGTAATGTTTACATTAATGGTGGTAGCGGGCAAACTATTTAAGCTGGCCAATGCATCTACATTAAGGGGTGAGGCGCCCGCCAGGGAGGTGGCCACCACACGCTCGGCCTGATCTACATAGGATACGCTTACCTGCCCATTGGGGTCAACCACTAGGTTTTTTTTGTACCTATTGGCATTGCCTGTATTGCTGCCAAATAAACGAATGAGTTCGGCCGGGGCGGGCTCGCCATAATAATTACGGGTGGTGTGGTAATCGTCTATCCTAAACTGGCTGCCTACGCCTGATTGCTTGCGTACTCTGCCGGTATTATCGTTTACATAACTTACCTGGCTATAGGCATAGCCATTGCTTTGCGGAATGTAATTGGCGTGTATGCCTGGTACATTATTGGCAGGCGAATAATACCTGCCTGCCCCAGCAGTGGTTGTTAGTGTACCATTTTCGAGGGCTGTATTATCGTAAAAAAATTTATTTCGGATGGCCGATGTGTTGGCAGTTATCAATGGGTCGGTGCTTTCAAAGTTATTAAAATTGGAGCGATAGCCTAATACATCATCCGCTACAGGAACTGGGAGTGTTTGCACTACCGGCCGGCCTTCGTAATCGTATAGGGTTTCGGCTACCACCGCATGTTTATCGGTAGTTAAGCCGGTAACCTGCTGGCGCACCCTGCCACTGCCATCGGCATAGGCCATTACGGTTTTACTTTTGCCTTCTTCGGCAAAACTGGTTTGGGTTTGCCAGTTTATATTGGCCTGGTGGTTTGTAATGGTAAGTGGTGTGCCGGCACCATATTGCCAAGTACCTAAAATTCTATGGCTAGGAAACTCCACATTATTACCAATAGCTCTTACCCTAAACCAAAGGTTGCCATTGGGGTAATAGGATTGAAATTCGTGGAAAGGTGCTGACTTAGTTACCCTAACTCCTTCTTTAAATCCAAATGCAGCTGCAGGAGTATTTCCTGTAAACCCTTCTTCCTCATCAATGTACACCCACTCCAGGTCATATTCTTCTATTTCATCTTGCGGAAACGACCAGGTGGCTCTGAATGTATTGGCTTGTAGTTTTATATACTCAAATGTGGTTACAGCATTATTTGTAAAGAGCAATGTATCTGCCCTGTATAGTTGCTGACGAATAACGATATTGCTAAGTGGCACACTGCCTGTATTCCAAATACTATCAATGGTAAAGGTATATTTTGCATCACAGGTAAGGGTGGAATCGTGAAATATGGTAGATAGAAAGGTTTGGGTTTCCATATCTGCGTACACCTTATTAGACCACAGCTTAGTGGTATCCTCCCATAAACTTATTTGCGCACTAGACTCCCATACATTTTCAGTAGATAAATCACCTAAATCGTATTCCATTTGATAGGCAATGTAATACTGGCCTTCAATACAAGGTGGAGAAGCAAATACGGAGTATTGGTTGCCCTCATTAAGCGTATCCAGCACATAGCTTGTGTTTAAGGGGTTTGCCTCTCTGCCAAACATAAACCCTTCGCCAGCCAGCCATGGTGCGGTTACCCCAAATTGTGGGGTGGTAAAGTTTTTTAAGGAGGAGCGTGTGGTAACTGTGCCTTGAATGGCATCGATGTACCACTGGTATTTGCTGTTAGGTATTAAATCGTTTCGTTCAAAAGTTGTTGTTGCAATATTTTCAAAGGATTGCCATTGATCTGTTGCTAAATCTTTAAGAGCTAATATGTAGGTTGTTGCTCCAGGTTCGGGTGTCCAGTTAAATGTGGTGGTTACGAGCCCTTGCGAATCCGCACTGCTGGATTCGGTAAGTACCATATTTGAGGCCTGTACACCGAGCGTAATAGGTGCTGTAGTAATGCTCATACCTGTAACCCATGTATTCGAAACTACACTACGGTACTGTGTTTCATCAGCTGGTTGCGGATCGTTAATTATAAATTCTGCATTGGTTGCCCCTACTATATTTATCCAAGTACCGGCTGTATTTTTTTGCCATTGGTAGGTATTGTATTGGCCAGGCATATTGGCACTAAACGTGGCCGGAGTACCGGGGCTTATGGTAAGTTGGCTGGGCAGCCCATACTCGCTTTGAGGGTTAAAATTAAAAACAGAGAAGGGGTGAGTATCAGCACTTGAAAAATTTTGCTCGATGTTGCTAAATGGGAGGTTATTGTTTTGAACATATACCCTCAAATTTGAAACATTAGGGTGTGCTGTAAAGTCTGGAGAGGAAGTAAAATTATTGCTGTTCAAATACAAGATTTGTAAACTGGTTAAGTTACCAATGGATTCGGGTATTGGCCCTGCCAAACCAAGCCCTGTCAAATGTAGCGCTGAAAGGTTTGGCCAATCCCCAATAAAATCTGTTAAACTTCCTGTAAAGGTATTATTGCCAAGATAAAGTGCAGTTATTGTACTCTTGTTTTTTAGCCATAAAGGAAATTCTCCTGAAAGTTGGTTATTATGCAAAATTAATTGTTGCAGGTTGTTTAAATTTTGCCAGTTTTCTGGAATACTTCCGGTAAATTTATTTCCAAAAAGGTAGATATTATTTAAGTTTGGAAAATTACCTAAGTAAGCAGGAAGTTCTCCATCAATACCACAATTGGAAATAAATAGCACTTGTAATTTTGTTAGATTTTCAAAACTGGATGGAATTGATCCTGACATGTTGGCGTTACGAATATAAAAGAACTTCAGTTTTGTGCAATTACCCAATGAAGCCGGAATGGTTCCTGTGAATACATTATCTTGAAGCTGTAAAGACACCAAATTAGCAAGGTTTCCAATTTCTACAGGAATATTTCCAGTTAATAAATTATTGTATAATAACAGTATAACTAGTTTTTGTAGGCTTCCTATTGAAACTGGAATACTTCCCCCTATCTGATTTGAATTTAACTTTAGTTGACTTAGTTCTGATAAATTTCCTAAAGATCCAGAAAGGATTCCGTTTAGATTATTGTTAGGCAATATTACTTGAGTCACATCTCCATTAGTTACGATAACACCAAACCAAGTACCCATTTCTGTAGCGGTGGCAGTTGCAGGCCAATTGCCTGCCGTTGGCCAGCCTGTGTTGTTGGTCCAGTTGGCGCCATTAGTGCTTTCGTAAAGGGCTTTGAGGGCTAAAAATTCGGTATGGTCTGCTACGGTGTTTACCTCATCAATTAGATTAGGGTTATAACCGATACTAGCCCATAATTGCATCGGCATTGCATACACCAACAAAAAGAGGGGTACAAGGTATTTATTTTTAAATAGATTCATAGGTTGGGCTACTTAGTTTTCATCTACAATTCGAAAATCTGCATACGCTTTTGAAGGCGTTAGTTGATAATCATGTTGAGTTATAAATTTGGTTTTGGAAAAATCGGAAGCATTAAATTGGGCATTCAAATCGAATATGGTATAGGTTACATCCACTCCATAAGGCATTCCATACACCGATTCGTCATAATCGTAATGGATTTTTACTAGGTTATCGTTGGCATCCATTTGAATAACCATCGCCTTTAGCCATGCTACTTTTGGTATAATTTTATAGGTTTTTATCGTTGATTTTACTCCTAAATATTCATAACTAAGGTATAGGTTTAAAAGGCTATCTGCCGAAGGGAGCAACTCCTCCATATCTAACTGCTGCTGCTCTGGTACTCCTTGTGGCAAATAAGTGATAATCTTTGCCTGATGATTGGCAGTAACATAATAATTAGGTGTTGAAAGCACCTCCAAATTTCCCAGATTTTTATAAAAAGCACCCGGTTTACGCATAATTTCAGCCTCATTGGTTAAAAGCACTTCATTGGTTTCCGTATTAAACACCTTAATACTTGCTTTGATGTGTAGGTTGGTGGCCTCTTGCATGTTGGTGTTTAGACTTTTCATTGTGGCTATTAAATCCTGGCTATGGCCGATATGTACCAAGAGGGCAAAGGTAAATATCATTAGAGTCCTCAGAGTCCTCTGCGAGTGACTCTGAGGGGGTATAGAGTGACTCTGAGGGGGTGTAGCTTTTTTTATTGCTGCGTGAAGACACGTACCAAGGACAAAAGAGGGTGTAGAATGTATGAACAGATTCCTGCCTGCGCAGGAATGACGTAGCTTATTTTTCTTGGCATAACCCTTGTGTCTTTGAGTTTTAGTGGCTAAAAAATATGGTGATAAATAATTACTCATTACTTATTCTTTTTACCGTGTAGTTCACAGATTCCTTTAAAGTTTTAATGCCTTCTACTGTTTCTTTTTTAATTAAAAACAGCTTGCCTTCTTTATCGTAATAATAGAAAGTAGCATAATTATTGTCATCTAACTGAGCGCTTAACCGATAGGTATCCGGTTCATACACATAGCTTTGCATTACGGCATCTGCCGGGTAAAAACGTAAATCATCGAAATAAGCGGTTGCTGCTGAGCCCGAACTAAATGTTAAATCAAAGCTTGTGGCATTTTCAGGAATTATAATAAGTTTATAAAACCGTTGCCAACCTTCTATTATGGTTCCAGTGGGTTCTATAAACACGGCAGAACCTACAGGGTTTCCTAATTTATTTTTATAAGTTACCATTACACCTAGGTTTTCAGCAAGTGTAGGCTCGGTTAATAATACATTGCCAATGGATGTCCATCCTTCCAGTACATATTTTTTACCAGGTGCTGCTCTAATAGTTTTTTGTTGCGTAGTAGCATTACCTGAAATTTGCAATGAATTTAAACCCGTATGTACGTTAGCAGATTGAATTACAGCATTAGTGTTGCCTTGAATTACCTTGGTATAAACCACTACGCCAAACCAATAATGTGGTTTTATGCTTTCAGAAAAAGTAAGTGTAACATAACCTAATTCGGGATTCCCTTCTGAAACACATAAAATCTTTACTCTTTTTCTTCCATTTATAAGCTCTTTTTTAGGGCTTACCAAGTTAGCATAAAACACAGTTACTGAGTCATAGCCTTCAATAGTTTGTAAATCTCCTTTAATAATGGCCATGTTGAGGTTACCCAATGCTTTATAAGATTTAGAAATTCGTTTTTCTCCCGCATCTAAATTCCAATTGCCATGCGTATCTTGCTCAAAACCTGTAAATGCCATTTCGGTTTGGTTTGTATTGCCGGCAACTGCCACCGGCAACTGCCCGTAATATCCATACAAGGCACCGCTATAGTTTCCTAGTACGTCTTTGCTTTCTGTTTCAAACCCTGTACTATTATACTTTGTAGTGGTTGATACACGCTGCCATCCGGGTATCGCATCTAAATCAGCAAGCCCCCAATTAAAACGATCTAATGTAAAGCTGCCATCAGTTGCCAAGTTGGGTGAGGTTGAAGCCAATCGAGGTGTATTATATACAAACCCCGCAGATTGCCGCCAAACTCCTTGTTCTCCGTTCTCAAATCCATTTTTTGCAGTTAGTGCCTCATCCTGGTAGGTAAGTGGCCATGCATCGGCAAACGAGGAGGCAGAAGCAGAAAGCACCTTGTTAATTTGCGTGGTAGGAACATTGAGAATTATATCTTCATACGACTCCGAATCGGGTACAATTTGTACTGTAACCTGAGCCGTTGCACTACCTTCACATCCCCCTCCAGTAAAATTTATTTGCAGGTTGGCAGTGTATATACCGGGTGATGCATACGAGTGTACTGGGTTTGCTTCGGTAGATGTATTTCCATCGCCAAAATCCCAGTTATAGCTTGTAATGGAATAAACAAATTGTTAAAAGAAGCAGTAAAAACAGTAGCACAAGTGGAACCAAAATAATTTATTTGTAAATTGAGTTCAGGGGCAGTTACCGTTAAAGAATAGGCATTTGAATAAATAAGAACAGTACATCCTGTACAAACCACTTTTCTTCGATACCAGTAGTTACCAGGCGATAACAGGGGTGGAAGGTTATAGTTTTTTAAGGTTGCCCCAGAAATTGAAGAATAACCAGAGGTAGCACTTGTGGATGAAATTTCCCATTGATAAGATACTCCTGTTTTACATCCAGACCCATCTTGGGTACTATTTATTACCTCCGAATTTGAAGAGCAAATAATATTGCCACCTGTTTCTATTCTTCCAGCATTTAGAATATAAATTTTTACAATATCAGAGGTTTCTATTCTTCCGCAAATGTTAACTTCTAATTTAAACAATACTTCTCCTGTTTCACCAGATAAATTAGGATTTCTCTCTATTGTACTAACAAAGTCCCAATAATACCTAATGTACTCACTATTCCAGGTTAGCCCATTATCTATAGATTTAAACCATTCAGCCTTTATGTTTGGGTGTTCAGAACTAATAGTAGCACTTAGAGGGGTTTGAAGCGGATATGCTCCTCCCACACAAACTTGTCTGTCAACACCAAGGCTTCCCAATGTAGGTGTAGTAGTTGAAGTCTCGACATTTATGAGAATCGCATCAGAGGTAATTGTGCTACACCCTTTAGTAAATCTAACTCTAATCCAAATGTTTACTGAAAAATCTGAATGTTGGTACAAAGGTGAATTTGCTCCGACAATATTACTATAACCAAAAAATTCTCCTAAAATAGATGACTCCCATTGAATAATAATAGTTTCATCCCCAGGATCAAGAACACGGAAGGTTTCAGAATATCCCGATGCTACAGAGTTGCAGACATAAATGGTACTTGCACAACTTGAACTTGAACTTTCAGCTACTCTAACTGCAACATTACAAAGGTTAGGTTTTTCCAAAATTGGTTTTTCTCGCACTCTAACCAGTTTTAACAAAATTTTATTCTCCAAACATCCCAAACTAGGAAGGCGTAACTGTTGACTTTGTGGCTCATCAATTGATTGTGATTGAATTATTGGCTCTTCTCCAATACAATCTGGGTCATCTACATATATCTGAACTCTACAAGACAGCCCTCTGGACCCAACAGTTGTCCATTTAATTCTTACAAAGGAACTTGTTAAACTTCCTCCAACCAATTGCCCTCCACTTGGGATATTCCAAGAATAAGAACCCTCGCTTACTGTAGAATATGTTTCAGTATCACCTACGCAAGGGTTAGATTCTCCTGATATGGTTTGTGCGTTACTATAGGTTACTACCAGTAACAGAAATGCACTTATAATAAACTTACTATGTTTTAGGGTTTGGAAGCTATTCATTTACAGGCAAGGTTAAGGTTTTGGTATAGTTAACAGGGGTTCCGGCTTTAGTGGGGTCTTCAAGCGCGGTAATAGTACCAGCTCGGGCACTTATTATATTTCTTCGGCCCGAACGCCACACTTTGGCACTGTAACTACCTGATAAAGAGGTATTAATGTAAAAATAATGATTTCCATTTTCTGCTCCTAAATAAATGGCTATCCCTTGAGCATCACCATTTGTATTTAGTAAAATAATTTTATCCCCATTATAGAGTAAATCAGCTACTGCACTATTTATAGCTGCTTTATAGGTATTTGGTTTACCACTTACTGCAGATAGTGAAGACAGCGAAAACAGAAGCCCTTGGTTTCGGTAGGCTGGCCCCATGCCCTCATACTCGTGGTAGGCCAAAATATCCAGGCTGTAAATGGGTTGTTCAAAATTATTGGTGATGGTTTTTAGGGTTACCTGCCCAGTTTCGGCATCCCAAAGGGTATTGGTAGTGGTGGTTATAGATTGCCCATCAAAGGCTTCGGTAGAAAGTAAAATGCCGGATTTATGCACTACCCGGTTGGTAACAACACTTCTTAGCTCAGTACTTATATTTGTAACCGAAGGAATTGCAGTTACTATAGGTATTACAATAAACAGAAAGAAAAATATATCTAAATTAGCTTTCACTCCCCCTTCTGTCATATTATCAGCATAAAGGCGCATATCAGAAAACACTTCTTGCTCGTACCCCAATAATTTATAATTCGTATTTTGATTTGCTAGGTCTTCGGCAGTAACTACACGTAAGGTATTTGAAGTTTGATTAAATTTCATTTGGTTACCCACTTCTGCCACCCGAGTACCATTATAAACAGTTTCTTTGGTTTGGTAATTATATTTTATCCACGATATTGGATTTTCATTTAGCGATCCATCGTTATTCTGCCCATAATAGGTTACTTTTTTAGGTTTTCCATGCATATCATTAGTAGCAATGCTATACCCTTGGCTTACGGCTAGCCGATCTTCAGATATTACCCCAATACCAAATATGGGAATAAACAGCCTGTGTTTTTTTCGTTCAATACTGGTTTCATCTGTTATTACAGGAAACTCTCTGGAGGTATGAAATTGATGTTTTACCACACCAGTTACTCCAAAACTGGTATTTTCTTCTGTTGGGAATATTGAATTTCCATCCGTTAAATTAATAGATGTTAGTGTTTTGCCTGCTTTGGAAGCTGATGCCAGACTCATTACTTGCACCTGCTCATAACCAACCTGTGCTCCAGGATAATAGCTTTCGTTTATGGGGTATTCAAAAAACAGGTTATTATCCGAACGTAGCGGAACGGCCTCTGTGTATTTTTTAGCATAGCGTATGGCATTTTCATCCCCTCCAATTTCAGGTTCATAATTGGCCACGCCACTGCTAATGGTGTCTAAACCATCTATTCTTGTATATTGGTAATATTGCCCATAAATTCCTTCCTCTCCATCCGCCCATTGATCTTTGAGGGTTATTTGTTTTACTCTATGCCCTCCACCTGCTTTTATCCTATCGGGGCTTTTTAAACGCATCCATGTTTTATTTGCTATAATAGTACGCCCCCACCCTTTGTTAGAGGCAAAATTATAAAACCCGCTAAAAACGGATTGAATCTGAGGTATTATGGAAGCCAGGCTTCGTAGCTTTTTAATTTTCTCCCCATCAGAACCATAGCTGTTCAGCTTGCCCATAATGTTAATAAGTTCTGGCTGGTTTACTCGCAAATGTTGCCATGCTCGTAAAGAAATTGGATGACGGCCATCTTCGGGTTTTACATTAAAATATCCATAATCATAGTCTGCACCACTTTTTTCAAGCCCCATATTAGCTGTAAAATCAATATCTGCATAGCCCGAAACAAATTCTTCAGCGGCTTCACCGCTTGATCTTAAGTTGATGCGAGCTTTGAAGTAAAGCTGTCCTTTTTCTGTATCTAGGTATTTGAGTACTTCGGTCTTCTGTTCTACTGTTGATAATGAACCACTAATTGGGGTTTCAAGCTTGAATCTGACTTTTAGGTTTCCATCTGTTAGATTATAGTGGGCTTGCAGATTTGAAAGTGGACTGTAAGGGTCTTCCATTTGCATCATTTGCATAGCCTGAAGATGCTGCACATACCCATAGTCATCTGCTTCATAATCTACCAGCATTCTGCCCCCGGATGGTAATCCAATTTCTTTTAAACACCAAGCTCCTGCCTGTTGATTTACCTCAGCTCTATTATCAGGCAGTTGATTTACATAAGGAAAATCAAGATTATCCGCAGGGTTTGTATAAGGCTTGTAATTTCCCCATCTATCCACAGCATACATATCATAATCTGGGTTTTCAGAAAGATTGGTTTCGTGGTAATCGAATACATAAGGGTTTAAGGCTCCTCTACTGCTGGAACCATACTCAAACCATAGTTTTTTTAAGGCAAGCTTTCCTGTAGGCCCATTATCAATCCCTTTACACAGTTCATTTGTATATTCTAACTTGATACGCTTTATGGGCACAGATTCACCTGCCGACCTTGTGAATAAAACCACCTCATCCAATTTATACGATTGCTTTCCCAGCCCATTGCTATCTTGTAGCCGTTTTGCAGCACCTCGGGCATCGCTCCTCGCAGATATATTAAATTTAGCTATATGTGATTTGGTCTCCGCTTTTTCCAAATACCAAACTTCTTTTTCGCCATATACATAGGAGCCTCTATCATCTTCGGTATCGGTGTTAAAGCCTGAGGAATAATTAACCTCGTAAAATGGAGATCGCCATTTATAAGGATCTGCTTGAGAGGCTTTTTTGCTATACGAAAACTTTACCCAATACCCTAAATCATCTTCGGTTACACCATTATTGGTAACATCCACATAATCTTGGCCTACAATAGAAGTAAGCAGGTAGGCATAAGGATGCTCAGGGGTTTCCGTTTTACTTAAAAACTCATTGGTATTGGACACCTTATAATCAGGTAGTCCATCACCAGTTCCTCCATTAACCCTGGATTGCACAGTTGATGGCCTAGCTACACTAAATTGCACTTCTTCCTTTTTAAAATTATAGGCAGGTAAGGCATAGGTATAGCGTAATCCTTCGGTATTAACCACTTGATACCCTGCTATATGGTGTGCAGAAAAATTGGAACGGTTCAAACTATTTATCTTAAAAAGATTTAGTACCTCTGCTCCATTCTTCAAAATTTCTTTATTGGTAGCAGAGCTGATTAATTGATTTCTCGAAACCCTATTGGTAGAAACAGGGATGGTTTGAATTTCTCCATTTTCCTGAATTAGATTAGCCGTTGTTGTTTTATCATTAGTTAGTTTTACCCGAAAAGCTTGACGTGAGTCAGCCAAACTACTCACTATACTGTTTCCCCTGGTTGAATAATACCAAGGCTCATACGCATTGTTTTCGGATAAGTCCTGGTATTGATTTGCGTTTGTAAAGTTATTGTTCCAAATGCTTGAAACGGATGTCGAATAATTAACTGATAGGTTTACTCCATAATGGCCAGGAGGCCCCAAATCTAATCCTACGCTTCCTCCTGCTGAAACTGATTCAATATCTGGGTCTCCAAAAATGCCTGCATCATTCCGTACTGCCCGAAAAGATCCTCCTACGTCTTGCCCGCTTAATGAAAAAATATCATACGTGTGAGACGGGATTGCTAAGTTGGGCGTTTCTGGTTTAATAACTCCATCCTTTTCGCGGTTAAAATCCATTAAAGCGTTGGATTCTGCTCTAAACTGCTCATTCATATAACCATAGGCAGGAGCTGTTACAGGCACTCCGTCATCTTTTAGCTTTTGTTCGTTATAATATCCTAAAAAATATACATTACCGAATACTCCGAAGGCTCCTCCACCAAATTTAATTTGTGCTGATAAGCTAAAATTTTTCATGGGCTGACCTACTGTAGGAGTATATACAGACCTTGAAAGAGGAAGAGAGTAGGATGCAGGTCCAGAAATACCTAATAAAGAATTACCAACTTGTTTATTGATAACAGTTTGGGCATAGGCCTGCCCATTAAACCCAGTAATTGAATTGTAAGTCAAATTACTACCCAGTGTACCACTACTAATAGCAGAATTCTTAAACTTTGAAGATATATCCAAAGATAAACCAGCAGTTACACCTTCCTGACTGTTTAAAGATAGATTAGCACCAATTCCTGCTGTCATTTGCGAACCAACTGATTTTGTTATTCCAATACCTGCATCAATATTATATCCTATGCCTCTATAATTATTATGAAATACACTAAGTTCAACATTACCAGATGCAAAATCTAGTCCCATAAGCTCAATTCCTAACCCAGCACCAACACCAAAGGTTCTATTGGGTTTGATGGATCTCGTATTGGTTATTAAATCTCCTTTAAATTCATCGGGCAACCCTCGCACCTGGCGGCTAATAGAGCCTGCATTAAGGTTCCAACCTAAGCCTACCCAGCTTGCTTCCTGATCCATGCCAACACCTGCATTATACACCAAATTAAATGGGTAGCCTCCGCTAGGCCCAGGCAGTTCGAATAAGGGGATGTTATAACTAAAATCACCGGTAAAAATATCCACCATATCGGTTACCCCTACTTGCCCAAACGACATTACTTCTGGTTGTGTTGGCCCTGATGTAAGTGCAAAGGCAACTGGTGCCACCATAGACTGCCACACCATGATAACCAATAGTATAATGGCTGCTTTTTGGGTTTTTGAGGAATGTATTTTTTTTGTACTCATAATGTAAAGGCTGGTGTTTTTTTACCCTCTATGGGTATCTTAATTGGGGTAGGTGATAATAGTGGTGAATTAATAATTAAAGTAGTTAACCCCTCTTTAGGTGGTTTATTAAATGAGAGCAGAAAAGACCTCGAATTGCTCAGGTTGTTATCTCTTTCAAAATGAAATAAATTAGGGGATATTTCTTTCCCATTTGAGCTAAGTTTTATGGCTTTTTGAAAGGTAAAAGAAAAATAATTTAAGGTTGACTTGCGCTGGTCTTCGCCAAAATATTCAATTAAATCTTTACCATCATTTCGGGCTATGTTAAAAATATAGTATTGTTCTTCTTGCTGCTCTTTTAGAAAAAAATCTAAGTCTTCATCCGATATAGTTACCCCATAGCGGTTTAGTGCTACATAAGGGAGAGGTTGTTTTTGTACGTCAATAATCCAATCGTTATAAATTGTTTTTTGATGCCATCCATTTTCATAGCCCTCAACCCATTTAATATATTGCTGTGGAGTTAGGGGCTTATACATCATAAAAAGGAAGAATATCAATCCGGCAAAAAATACACCTATATAAATAATATTGCGCATATTCTAATTAGTTAAACTTGGCCTTCTTTTAGACTTTACACCATTCTCTAAATAAATATGTAGTTTAGATTTCTTAAAAGTAGAACAGGTTACATTCACACGTGCAATCTGCTCGTTTCCACAAGCATCTTCAACCAATAAGCTAACAGTATAAGGAGGGATATTCGTGATTGTAATGGTTGATACTTGATCTGCATCTATTGTTTCTATAATAGAATTCAGAAGAGGAGTACCTTCGTCATTCGAAACATTCCATTCTAACCTGCAAGGGTAATTATCACTAATAATTTCTCCATAAAAATCAACAAGTGATTGATCTAATTCTTTGCAATTTACATACTTTACATCGGAGATAATATCAACAACAGGCTCTTCAAGCAATACTGGAGGTAGCAGTTGAAAAAGAATGGTGTATTGAATGCCTTTACCACCAATAAGTTCAAACCAATAATTTGTTTCCTCTTCCCACTGGTAAGGCAGTTCTTCCAGGTTAATAACATACTTATTGCTCCCATATTTTGACGTCAAAGGAAATTGGATTAACGTTTCTCTGTTACTATCAAGAATTCTTGCTTTAACCTCTCCTTGTTTTAGGCCTTCTTCTTTATATTTAACACATAGGTTTTTACCCAAAATATTTACGCTTTTTGAGATTACAAATCCCTTTTTTAACTCTACAAATCTAAAGGCACTATCAGACAGCGTTTTTCTATTACCTGCTGCTGCGTTAGAAAAAGTAACCAACAGGAGTAGAATGCAAGCTATTTTCATCTTAAAATAATTCATTTCTTTTTTGCCTGAGGCAATTCTGTGTTCTCATAAAATCTTATTCCCACTCTCATTTTCCATTGGTAACCTTTATAATTTTCTAAGTCTATTGATTGATTAGGGTTATGCAATATGGATAAATCCAGCGCCACTTTATTGCCCATTTTTTGAACATACCCAACACCAAGAAGTGTAGCCTTGTCAAAAGTCTCACGATTTCCTTCTAAATTAGATATGCCTGGAATAAGAGCTACTCCCTGTGCTTGCAAATACCAAGACTGTGTAACATTAAATCTTGAAAACACCTCATACCCCAATTTTTTCTCCACACCTGATAATGACCCCGGAACCTGTACGTTAAGGCCAGCTCCAATATCCAGTTGTTTTAAAAAGTGATATCCAAGCTTAGGCGTAATATTTAAAGAGTTAGCATCCAATTGATTGATACTGAGATCTAGCTCAGTAAATGAATTTCTCAACAAGTCTTTAGATTCCTTAATTTTTATTTCTTTCAACCTGCCTTCCGCTGAGTTTTTAACTTTTTCCTTATACCTAGTAAAGCTTTCAGTTGAGGCCAAGCTATCGGCTCCTTTTAACACATCCTTACTAACAATTCGATGGTTTATACTCCCAAAATTTTGAGGAATAGGGCTTTGAATACCTGAAAATAGCTTTTCTTGGTTTTCAATGTAAGAAGTTGCCTTTTTTTGTTCATTTTCAATTCTATTATTGGCATTGGCCAGGTAGTTTTCAGGATTATAAGTTTCCGTCATTTTTATATACGATTCTTTTCCTGATCCTTTCAATTGATCCACCATTTTATTTAAAGCAGATTCATCAAAAACTACTGACATAAATCCCTGAGCTTTTGCAGATGATAGTTTTCCACCATTCAATTCTAATGTTGGTAAATCATTTGTTATTCCAACATCCTGTATAGTGTTTTGGGGGAAAGTACCTGCACTTGTGTTCACGTCAGGAAGGGCAACACCTGCTACACTATTACCTTTATCAAATTGATTAATGGATATTTTGCCTCTTTCACTTACTTCTGCTAGTGCTTTTTCGGGTGTAAGAGCTAAGTCTTCTATCTTTCCCTCAAGTTGATTCCTATCAAAACTTGGCACTAGTTTATCAACTTCATTCTCTATATTTTTTGCGATATTGAACTTCTGAAGTTTATAATTTGTACTATCAGTTTGATTTATAGAATCTACCTTTGAGGTATTAATTTTATTCTCTGCAACCTCTGATACTCTAGCTGTATCCAATTTTAAACTATCTGCTTGTGTACCTGCAACCGTTCCTAAATTAAATAGGGTATCTTTTTGCACTTGTAAAATTTGATTACCTGTAGTTTTTTCTTCTTTGCCAATACTCTTGTTATTAGTCTGGAAACCAATAAGTGTTTCAAATTGTTTTTTCTTTTGGCTAATTAAAGTTGATACCTTAAAAGGGGTGTTTATAGCGTTTGAATTTTTAATTGTACTTCCCAGAACATCATCAAACCCTAGAGATATTTTTTCGTCATTATTTCTTTCTATGCTTGTTAATTCAACATTTTTAAGCGTATCAACAGGGTAATTGGTTTTTTCACTAACAACAACTTTCGCATTACTCGAATCTAATGGTAAACTATCAATCTTTACCTGTTCAGTACCTATTGATGAGTCCAATGGCTTTTTCTTAACACGTGGTAAGGTTTCAGTACTTAAAAAAATTTCTTTTTGATTGGTTACAAGGCCAAAAAATTTATTGAATTGGTTTTTTTCTTGACCAACTACACTTGTTATTAGCTGTGGGGGAATTATCGCATTAAAATTTTTGCTTTTAGGCACAGTGCTAAAATCATCTGCTATTTTTTTTATGCTACTTTCAATGCCAACTAATTCGACAGTGTCGCTCACGTCAGTTGGTTGAATCTTATTTTTTACTATTAATGCGCTATTTACTACAGCAGAATCTACAGGTAAACTATCAGCTCTTGCTACACCAGTATCATTTGCATTAGAAAGGCTGTCGCTCTTAGCTATTTTCTGTAATGGAGGACTTTTTCTCAGATTTATTTTTTTTATCGTCTTTTTTTATTGATAGTATCTCGAAGATTATTGGGTGTTTTAAATTCCTCCTTCTTTTTATTAACAAAAGAAGAAAAATGTTTTGTCACCTCTACTGGCTTAGAATCTATTTTATTAAATGAAATTTGTTGGGCTATAGCAGGAAAAAAACTATTAATTTGCAGGAAAAAAAACACCCACATGAAAAGAAAAAAATGTTTCATAATTTCTATTTAAGAATGATTTAACAAAATAAACTGCTTTATAAACAATAATATTTTCACAAATAAGTCAATAACAATTTTACATAAAAAATATTTAATAGCCATATAGCTTTGCTATTTTATAATCCATATTGTTTAGCCATGTTTAAATCTATTTTATGAATAGATGAGCTAATCAGGTTAAGGCCAAACCAATGCCAATTAAAAAACTAAAATAAGAGGGGTCACTAAAGAAACCCCAACCTAAAACTTAAGCCTGTAACCACAAACATTACAGCCACTGTGGTAATTGCAATAATATGCACAGCTAAGATAATTAAATTATTTACTGAAAGATTTGGGATTAATTTTAAACGTGCATGCAAGGCCAAAGCTATTGTTATTACTAATAGAATAATTTTTATAGAGATATGTTTGCTTAGGTTATTGCTAAAATCAAACCATTCGCTCATAGGCAAAAAGCCAATGGCCATATAAAATCCTGTTACTACCAAAATAATAAGTGCAGGTATTCCTACCTTTTCATATTTGGCTTCAAACGCATTAAGTAAATCTATATTACCATATTTTACTACTGATGGCAATATACCGATGGCAAGTACTAAATGCCCGCCTACCCAAACGGTAGCAGCTAAAACGTGTAAAAGAATAATGTATTTATGCATAACGGTTATTAATAAGAACCACAAAACTATAGCCTTTACAGCTCCTAAAAACTGATATATGTTGGTTATTTATAATAATTCTAAATAACTAATATGTATCGCAACTATTCAGGTGGTCAAAGGGTACGCCTATTAATTGGTCTTATAGAAAATTAGCCACTAAGTCAGGAAGGCTCAAAGAAACACAAAGAAAAACTATATGTTAAAAAAACCTTTGTGTAACCCAATACAATCGGGTTACTGTCTTGGTGTCTTCGCTACGCTGTGGCTAATATTTAATTATTATTGAGTCCTGAATATATCTAATCCTAGACTTTATTTAGAAACATTTGAAACACTACCTTTGCTTCAAATTGAGAAAAATGACACTACCTCAAAAAATAAATTTCCTCCGTAAATTAGGCTTTCAGCTTGAATCATTACGCAAAAATGAATTAAGCAATTGGGCAGAAAAAGCGGGCAATGAAAACCGGTGGTTTACACCAGATGCTGTTGAAATGGCCATTAGTGGAATTACACAGATGCTTAATAAAGAGGTATTAGAGAAATGGCTTAAACCTTATTCGTTTAAAAAATCTGGCAAACGAATAGGCATTATAATGGCTGGCAACATACCAATGGTTGGCTTTCACGATTTGCTTTGTGTACTTATAAGTGGCCATGTAGCTGTTATTAAGCTTAGCTCTCAGGACAAAGTGTTAATCCCTTTTATAACTCAATTGCTTATCGCAATTGAACCGCAATTTGAACCGCAAATTAAGTATGTTACTAAGCTAGAAAACATAGATGCTGTAATTGCCACAGGCAGTAACAACTCTGCTCGTTACTTTAAACAGTACTTTGGTACTCAACCTCATATTATTCGCAAAAACAGAACCTCTTGTGCGGTACTTACAGGCAAAGAAACCGATGAAGATATTATTGCCTTAGGCAAAGATATTTTTTCTTATTTTGGTTTAGGATGCAGAAACGTATCCA
>JAKISE010000058.1 GCA_021648745.1 Cyclobacteriaceae bacterium | reverse complement strand
CATCCCCTGATAAGTTAGTGCTGCTGCTACAGGATTTAATCAACATCGTTCAATTACTATTATTGGAATCAAAAAAAAGCAAACCATCTCATTATGACGCACTTATGAGCTTAACCTGACGGCTATGATGGTGGCGACAGGCTGCATCGATACCATTTCTCGAATAAAACATTAAAACGAGAAGATGTAAAAATTATAGATTCTCGCTCAAGTGATAACTTAACTCGCGAGCGAATGGATGCCAATATTGAAGGAGGGCCTCTTAACCTTATAGGAAGAGATCGAATAAAGTACTTAGAGAAATTTATGCGCTCGGGCAAAAAGAACAAATATATTTATACTGTTAGTGAGCAAGAAACAAAAGATAATGGGTGGGAATACGTCCTCACATTTAAATCTAAATACGATCAAACTTATCTTGATAAGCGGTTAAAAAAGAAAAATCCAAGGCTTTGGATGAATAGTGGCTACTTTTTAGAAGGGCAAATACATATTGATCAAGAAACATTTGCAGCTACCAGTATTAATTATAATGTACCCACACACCTTAAAAAATATATCTGTGGCTACGACACTATGGCCATTAAACATTTTGATTACAAAATAAACCTTGAATACAAAAAGTTTGACGACAAGTATAGTCTTGCCTATGTGCGCATGGAAGATGAATTTATTTTTGTGGATACCATCGAAAATGAAATCACTCCATATTCTGCCGTAGCAGAACTTTTTATTGAGGACAACTCTCCTCAGCGAGTAAAACCTTTTCCTAAAGACAGCCTCTTTTCCAATTCCGACTTTAATCATCTCTATGATTTGCCCTTATCTTATAATGCGAATTTTTGGATTGATTATATGAAAAAGCATCCTCAGTTTAAAATCGCTTCGGAGGTTCGAGCAGAAATGGAAGCAAAAAAGTCTTTGGAAAAACAGTTTAAAGATAAACATCAAAAAGACACCACATTGCTTCCACCTGTTGCTAAAATCGTTCCGTATACCTATACTATTCATAATAAAACCTACACCGATGATTATGCTTGGCTCAAAGATACCAGTGCCCCCTTATACAATAATGAAGTAATGGAGTACATCGATGCTGAAAATAAGTATGCTAAAAATTACTTTATCCCTTTAAGAAAACAAGAGCGAATTCTCTACCGAGAAATGCTTAGCCACGTTGAAAAAGAATACACGTCTTTACCCTCGCAAATTAGAGGGTATAAATATTATATGGAATATGGTTTTGAAGAAGAGTACCCTGTTTACTTTAGAACAAACTTGGATAGTACTAAACGTGAAATACTACTTGACACGCGTGAGTTAGCAAAGAATTATGATTATTATGCGGCTGGATTTCCCACCCCTAGTCCAAATGATAAATTGGTTGCCTTTTCTGAAAACACCACCGGAAGCAGTAAAGCGACCTTGAAATTTAAAGATTTAGTTACAGGTGAAATGCTTCAAGACTCAGTTCTAAATGCAAGTGGCTTTACTTGGATCGATAATAAATCCTTTATCTATACAGAGCAAGAGAAAAAAACAAACAGGTCATACATTGCTAAAATTCACGTTTTAAATACCCCTCAAAAAGAAGACAAGGTAATCTTCAAAGAAAAGGATGTAAAATTTAGTATTGGCGTGTATAAGAATAAAATGAATGATATGATCTTAATCAATTCTTCTAGTGGTATAACTTCAGAAACCTATTTTTTTAGAATAAATGAAACCATTCCTAGTTTAAAGCTTATCTACCCACGAGAACAAGGGATAAACTATTCAATAACACAGGTAGAAAATAAATTCTTCATAACCACTAACGAAAATGCCAAAAATTATAAAGTGGTTGTAGTTGATACAGTTAATTATGATAAAAGCAACTGGAAGCTGGTTTTACCTGAAGACAAAGACCATATGTTGGTTGATCTTGACATTTTAAAGAAGTATTATGTAGTAACTGACAAAGATAATGCGCAAAATAGAATTAGAATCATTGAAAGGTCTTCAGGCAAAGAACATACTGTAAAGTTTAAAAAGGACATTTATCAAGCAAGTGCGCATAGCTCTCGCGAGTATGATATTGATTCTATTCGAATAAGTTACAGCACTCCTAAAACATCGGGCATTACCTATTCTTATAAAATTTCGGAACAAGAAAAAACGGTTCTTAAAAAACAAAAGTTACCATACCCAGTTATGAAATGGGGAATAAAAGTGGAGAGAGTTATGGTAACCGCTAGAGATGGAGCAGAAATTCCTATGACCATAATTTACAATAAGCACATCAAAAAAAGCAAAGAAAACACAAACCGAAAGGCATATATAACTAGTTATGGATCTTATGGATCTTCTATGACGGTTGGGTTTAATGCTAATCTCTACCCTTTGCTCGAAAGAGGGTTTACCATTGCCATACCACATATTAGAGGTGGTTCCGACAAAGGCTATGAGTGGTATGAAGATGGAAAAATGTTTAATAAGAAAAACACCTTCTACGATTTTATTGACTGCACGAAATATTTAATAGAGGAAGAATATGCAACCAAAGGCAATATTGTGGCCGAAGGAGCCAGTGCAGGTGGACTCTTAATGGGTGCAGTTGCCAATATGGCTCCAGACCTATATAAATTAATCGTATTAGATGTGCCTTTTGTAGATGTGATTAATACAATGCTTGATGACAAGCTCCCATTAACCACTGGTGAATACGAAGAATGGGGCAACCCCAATATTAAAAAGCAATTTAAGTATATGAAATCTTATTCTCCTTACGATAATGTTACAGCTCAAAATTACCCAACCCTATTGTTTACCACAGGCCTAAGTGATCAGCAAGTAGGCTATTGGGAGCCAGCTAAAATGGTGGCAAAACTGCGAGCAACCAAAACCGATGATAATGAGATTATTTTAACCACCAGCCTACATGCTGGTCATGGTGGCCAAGCAGGCAGGTTCGACTATATTCGCACATTAGCTAAACAGTACGCATTTATCGTTGATGCATTTATGAATGATAAGAAAGATGATGTGATTGCCAAGAATTAATCAATTGACGGTATTTATGTAGTTTCCGTCACTACTATGACGGAAACTACGTTTTTAAAAAGTTAAAGGGTGGCTTTTGTCATAAAACAGATAGTCACGCCTTGACTAAGAGTATTGTTTTACCGAATCAAATAATAATAAAATCCAAATAATTATCTGGTGTAATTACGTTAAAACTAGCCTTCGGGTAGGCCTTAACCCAGGCACTTGGAGGTTTAGGGGTTTTGTTGGTATTCCACTTTATCTCGTGCGCAAATAGTTGCCCGTCCTTTTCCTCTACCCAATCTATTTCTTGTTTTCGGTGGGTACGCCAAAAATAATGGCTGGCGTAAGATCGAGTGTACGATAATAATTTTAGTCTCTCAGAAATTAAATAATTCTCCCATAAAGCACCAATATCGTCTCTTAAATCAGGCATATTAAAATTTGAGATTAGTGCATTTCTAATGCCGTTATCATAAAAATACCATTTATTCATTTTAGTAATTTCATTATCCAAATTGCGGCTAAAACCAGTGACTTTGTGAATAATGAATACTTTTGATAGTAGCTCCAGATATTTATCTACCGTATTTTTGCTTATACCTAACTCATTCCCAAGCCCCTCTACCGAAATTTCACTTCCCACTCTAAAAGCAATTTTTCGCAATAATGATAAAATAACTTCTCTATTTTTAATGCCTTCAAACGCTAGAATATCTTTTAAGAGGTAAGAGCTTACAACTTCTTTTAGATAATCAACTTTTTTATGTATTGACTTTATTTGCTCAAGCTCTGGGTAACTTCCAAAAATCAACCTCTCTTTTAGTTTAGACTTGGTTTCCAAATAATTTTCATTTGCCGAAAACTCCATTTGCGCAAATGGGTGGAGATGAAATGTAGTTTTTCTACCTACAAGTGGTTCCCCCATTTTATTAGTTAAATCAAAGGCCGAAGAACCAGTTGCAATTACTTTAATGCCTTCAATGGTATCTAGCATCAATTTAATTTTTATGCCAATATCTGGTACTTCTTGTGCTTCATCAATAATAAGCAGGCTTTCCTCCCCCATAAGGCGTTTGTAGTTTGCTGTAGTCTTTTCTTTTAACAGGTCTCTTGTTTCATCACTCTCCCCATACAACATTACCGGATTACCTTTAACCTTAGTAGCAATATGGTTAATGAGTTCTGTTTTACCCACTCTTCGTGCACCAATTAATAGTATTGCCTTATTAGGAATTAGATATTCCATTAATATTGGCTCAATAGCTCTTTCTATATAGTTTTTAACAGGTTTCATAAAGTGCATAGTTAATAAGTGACGGTAATTACACAATTTCCGTCACTTATATGACGCAATATACGTAATTTCCGTCAATATTATAATTACAATTTACTCTAATGTCACGATTAATTCTAATCAATGTTCACTCAATGGGGAATAGCCTCTCTTGCGTAGACAATAGCTATAGCATTGGTGAACGAATTAAGAAAGAGGAGGTAGAATCAACAACCTAGAATTTCATATATGCCCCTACAGAATAAGAAGGGTTGGCAAAGATGTTTGTTGCTGCAAATGCTGTTCCGTAGTTCGCAGATAGTCCAATTTTTTTTGTCACATTATAAGAAATCTCCGTTGTAAAACTGGTAAACTCCATGTTGTTAGAATAAATGCTGGTGCCATTGCTTACAGTAGAGCTGCCATTATTTAACGATTTTACTACATATAGTCGAAAACTGGTAGTTACTCTTTCAAAAAAAATGACCCCTGCTTCAACTCCAAACCTAAATTCATCAGAAAAACCATTAGTTCTGTTATTAAAACCTGTATTTACTGTATAGTAAGTATTTATTTTGCCGCCAATAGGTAAAGAAGTGCTTAAATCGAAACTCAACATTTGATTAAACTCTCCATCGCCTGTTTGTACAACACCTTCTACTCCACCATTTGAGGTTCCTAGAGGTAGTCCTAAAGTAAGTGTGCCGCTCAACACAAATCTTTTGTCACGAATAATGCCATATTTAACAGCAAGATCCGTGTCGCCAATGGAGTTAATTTCATCTCCTGCAACAACTAAATCACCCGCTGGAGAAAACTCATCACTGCGAGTAGCTCGACTAAAAAAAGGGAAATATAAGGTACCACTCAGCCTATCAGTAAATCCATATTCGGCATATAAGCTTGTATTATAAATTCCGCTTGCTACATTGCCGTTAGTTGTACCTAGGCTCGTATAATGTTGGTTTGAATTTATCCACCATTGAGAAATTTTTATAAACCCTGACTTTTTTTTGGGTGTCCATCCGCCACCAGCTAATGTAGGTGTTGAAACTAAAAATACCAATACTAAAAAAATTAATCTAATTTTCATCTTATTTCAATTAGTAAGCTTCATTTTAACAACAAATATAAGTACGTGTTGTTAAAAATAAGGTTTAGTCATAAGCATAATTCAAATTAGCCTAAACACTCAAAGCCGTACCATACTTATCCTTACTAAGTACAAAAGAGCTTTGCACATGGGCAATATTAGAATTTACCGATAATTTATTGAGAATGAATAATTGAAAAGCCTCCATATCTTTTAGTTGCGTTTTTAACAAATAATCAAAATTGCCAGCAATATGGTAACATTCCATAATCTCATTATAAGAGTTCATTTCTTTTACAAATTTATCAAGGTAAGAGCGCGTATGGTTTTTTAAGGAGATGGAGATAAACACCGTTAAGTTCCTATCTACTTTTTTAGAATTAACTAGCGCCACATATTTACTAATCACTCCTTCTTTTTCTAATCGCTTTACTCGCTCAAAAACCGGAGTTGTTGTTAGGCCCAATTGATCCGCTAAGGCTTTTATAGTAATTCTCCCATCTTCTTGTAACGCCTTTAAAATTTTTTTATCCGTAATATCTAACATCAAAAAGTTGTTTATTCTTTCAATCATTGTTTTTAGAATGTCAAAAATAGGTATTTTCTATAAATATTAATTAATAAAGAATAATATACCATAATCTAAATTATATCTAGAATTATAGTATTAATAAACACCAATCATTCCTAAGTTTGAAATTAATTTATTAGGCACATGATTGAATTATTAAAGAAATTCGAAGAAAAACAACCTGAAATTGTGTTCGAATGGAAAGACAGTGAAACCGATGCTGAAGGATGGGTAGTTATCAACTCATTGCGAGGTGGAGCAGCCGGTGGTGGAACTCGGATGAGAAAAGGACTCAATAAGAGGGAAGTAGAATCGCTCGCTAAAACGATGGAAGTAAAATTTACGATTTCTGGTCCTGCCATTGGAGGTGCCAAATCTGGCATTAACTTCGACCCAACTGACCCACGCAAAAGCGAAGTACTTAAACGATGGTACAAAGCGGTTATTCCTTTACTTAAAAGCTATTATGGTACAGGTGGCGATATGCACGTAGATGAAATCTCAGAAGTAATTCCTTATACAGAAGAATATGGCCTTTGGCACCCACAAGAAGGTGTTGTAAATGGGCATTACTCTTCAACCGATAGCCAAAAAATAAAGAAAATAGGCCAGCTTCGTTCAGGTGTTTCTAAAATTGTAGAAGACATTAACTTCACTCCTTCCATAGAGCGGAAGTACACCTTAGCGGATATGATTACAGGCTATGGCCTAGCAGAATCTGTTATTAGCTATTATAAAATTTGGGGGGGCGATATTTCAACCAAGAGAGCTATTATTCAAGGATGGGGAAATGTTGGTGCTGCTGCTGGTTTTTACCTTGCAAAAGCAGGCGTTAAAATTGTGGCCATTATTGATGGGCACGGTGGGGTAATTAATACTGAAGGCTATTTACTCAAAGAAATTATTGATTTAATGCTTAACAGAGATGGAATGGCATTAAGAGCAAATAACATCATGCCATTTATTGAAGCCAATGAAAAGATATGGAGCACTGGTGCAGAAATATTTCTTCCTTGTGCTGCTTCAAGGCTAGTGTCGAAAGAAAATGTACAAACGCTTATAGACAATGGCTTAGAAATGATTTCGAGTGGAGCCAATGTGCCTTTTGCCGATAAAGAAATTTTCTTTGGCCCAATATTAGATTTTGCAGATTCTAGTGTATCAGTAATTCCTGATTTTATTGCTAATTGTGGCATGGCTAGAGTATTTGCCTATTTAATGGGCGAAGAAGTAGAAATCACGGATAAAGCCATTTTTGAAGATACCTCGAACACCATTCACGAAGCACTCAAAAAAGTACATCAGGTTAACCATGCAAAAACACATATCACAAAAAAAGCCTTAGAACTTTCTATTGGTCAGCTAGTTTAACAACTGATTGATAGCATTTTAAATGAAATTATAGTAAATTTTAACTTTAAAAAATTCGTTATGCCTATTTATCATAGTCTGGGTAAAATACCTCATAAACGACATACCACCTTTGCCAATAAAGAAAAGGGCGGTCTGTATCAAGAAGAACTTTTCGGCACGGCCGGATTCGCAGGAATGTCGTCCTTGCTTTACCACCTCTATCCACCAACAATGGTAAAGGAGAAGAAAAAATCGTATTCGATAAGACCAGAAATTGCTGTTGAAGACAATTTAACAAACCTCAGCTTCAAAGGTTTCGATATTAAGCCAGAAGCTGATTATATCAAGAGCAGGAAAACACTCTTTGTTAATAATGATATGAACATCGGGTTAATGGCTCCTTCCGCTTCTATGAAAGGCTATTTTTTCAAAAATTCAGAAGCAGATGAAATGCTATTTGTGCATGTTGGCTCAGGTACATTAAAAACACCTTATGGCTCTATCCCATTCAAATATGGAGATTACCTCATCATACCAAGAGGCACGGTGTATCAATTAGATTTTGACACGGAAGACAATCGCTTATTATTTGTAGAGTCTTTCTCCCCGATTTTTACGCCAAGTAAATACCGTAATAATTTTGGACAATTATTGGAGCATTCTCCTTTCTGCGAAAGAGACTATAGGTTGCCTCAAAACCTAGAAACTATTGATAAAAAAGGTGAATTTGATTTAATGATTAAAAAGAATGGCTTGATTTATCCTTATGTGTATGAAAACCACCCGTTTGATTTAGTAGGCTGGGATGGCTATAATTACCCTTATGCCATTTCTATTTTTGACTTTGAACCCATTACAGGCAGAGTACATATGCCACCTCCAATTCATCAACAATTTGAAGGAACCAATTTTGTGATTTGCTCATTTGTACCAAGAATGTACGATTACCATCCAGAGGCCATTCCCGCTCCTTACCACCACAGCAATATCGATTCGGAAGAACTTTTATATTATGTTGATGGTGATTTTATGAGTAGAAATAATATTGAAAAGGGGCAGATAACCTTACACCCAGGCGGCATTACGCATGGCCCTCACCCAGGCGCTATCGAACGTAGCGTTGGTAAAACTAGAACAGAAGAAATGGCTGTAATGATAGATCCATTCAACCCTGTTAAAATAACAAAAGAAGCATTAGCAATTGAGGTTGATGGGTATTATAAATCATGGATACACTAAATTGATAATTAAGAATAATTATGCAATTAGATAATTGAGCATATGAGATTTACTGACCAACCAGCCTATAAAGATAATGTGATATTAAGACTCACTTTTGAGTTTGCAGTTGATATTGTAAAATATACAGAAGATTTAACTAAAGAAAGAAAATTTGTAATAGGAAATCAGCTGTTAAAGTCAGGCACTTCTATAGGGGCAAATGTTAAAGAATCACAAAATGCAGAAAGCAAGAAAGACTTTATACATAAACTCAAAATTGCGTTAAAAGAGGTAGATGAAACTGAATACTGGTTATTTATTTGCAATGAAGTTGAGTCTTACCCAAACACCGATCATCTAATTAATAAATTGACTGAAATTTCTAAGGTGCTAACAAAAATAGTTTCAACAACAATTAGTAAATTATCTAATTAATACATTATCTAAATACTATGAGTGACTTAAAAAATATAAAAAATTACGATTACAGCTTAGAAAAAATATTTCCAGAAGCTGCAGATTTCTTGCCCTTAAAAGGAACTGATTATGTGGAAATTTATGTAGGTAACGCTAAGCAATCTGCCCATTTCTACAAAGCGGCTTTCGGGTTTCAATCTTTAGCTTATGCTGGCTTAGAAACAGGAACGAAGGACAAAACTTCTTACGTACTTATACAAGATAAAATCAAGTTAGTCCTCACTTCTTCTATGAACCCTGAAAGCGACATTAACCTCCATTTAACCCAACATGGAGATGGTGTAAAGGTAATTGCGCTCTGGGTTGATGACGCGACCAAAGCCTTTGAAGAAACTACTAAACGAGGTGCCAAACCTTATATGCAACCAACCAAGGAGGAAGATGAGAATGGATATGTGGTTCGATCTGGCATCCACACCTATGGAGATACCGTTCATATTTTTGTAGAACGTAGTAATTATAAGGGAGATTTTCTTCCTGGTTTCGAAAAGTGGGAATCCACTTACAATCCTGAGGCCACTGGCTTACGCTATATCGACCATATGGTAGGCAATGTTGACTGGAACGAAATGAATACGTGGGCAGAATTCTATAAAAATGTGATGGGCTTTGCCAATCTTATCACTTTTGATGACAAGGACATTTCTACTAAATACACTGCCTTAATGAGCAAGGTGATGACCAATGGAAATGGCAGAATTAAATTTCCGATAAACGAGCCTGCCGAAGGAGTTAAAAAATCTCAAATTGAAGAATATATCGACTTTTACAAAGGGGCCGGCTGCCAGCATATTGCTGTGGCCACAAACGATATTGAGCATACAGTTAGAGAAATGACTAACCGAGGTGTTGAATTTTTATATGTACCTGGCACTTATTATGATACTGTTGGTGACCGAGTGGGGGAAATTGAAGAGGATATGAACAAGTTGAAGGAACTTGGGATTATGGTAGATCGAGATGAAGAAGGCTATTTACTTCAAATTTTTACCAAACCAGTGGAGGACCGGCCAACCATGTTTTTTGAGATAATTCAGAGAAAAGGAGCTCAATCATTTGGGAAAGGTAATTTTCAAGCTTTATTCGAGTCTATTGAAGCAGAACAAGCACGTAGAGGAACGCTATAAGAAAGGTGAAATTCGAAAAAATAAAATATGAAAAAAACAACTAGTTGGGTTGAGATAGATCCCAATTCAGATTTCAGTATTTATAATATTCCATTTGGGGTTTTTAAGAAGGGCGAGCAAATTGGCGCAGGTTCTGCAATAGGTGAATTTGTGATTGATTTGAATTATTTACAATCCAAGGGCTATTTCGCTTCTATTGAATTACCCACAGGCATTTTTAGACAGCCTACTCTAAATGAATTTATTGGGCTAGGCAAGCCAATCACCAATGCCGTTCGCGAAGGATTGATAACCTTGTTTTCTAATGATAATCAAGAGTTACAAAGCAATGAAGAGGATAAAGCGAACTGCCTAATTCCGATGGCTGATGTAGAAATGCTTATGCCTGTTAAGGTGCCGAACTACACCGATTTTTATTCAAGCATAGAGCACGCCACCAACGTGGGCACTATGTTTCGCGATCCTGATAATGCCCTATTGCCGAATTGGAAGCATATTCCAGTCGGGTATCATGGCAGACCATCCTCCATTATTGTGTCTGGCACACCAATAAAACGACCAAAAGGGCAAACCAAAGCTCTAGATGCAACAGAGCCAAGCTTTGGCCCAACTCAGCGATTAGATTTCGAATTGGAAATGGCATTTGTCACGAGTCAGAACACCAACTTAGGAGAATCAATTTCAACTCAAGAAGCAGAAGATTATATTTTTGGATTTGTCTTATTTAATGATTGGTCGGCCAGAGATGTGCAAGTGTGGGAATATGTTCCATTAGGCCCATTTTTATCCAAAAATTTCGGATCGTCTGTTTCTCCTTGGATTATAACCCTAGAAGCATTGGAGTATATAAAAGTTGAATCACCAGCTCAAGACCCAAAAGTACTACCCTATTTAGAGGCAGGTGGTAAAAAGAATTTTGACATCAATTTACAAGTAAGTATTCAGCCGCAAGAGAGTGAAGAAAATATTGTGAGCAACTCCAATTTCAAGTATATGTATTGGAACATTAACCAACAATTAGCACACCATACAGTTAATGGCTGCAATATTGAAGTGGGCGACATGTATGCTTCAGGCACCATTAGTGGCCCTACTCCAGATTCTTATGGCTCTATGTTGGAACTAGCATGGAAAGGGACCAAACCCATAAAAATGAACGATGGTACTGAACGCAAATTCATCAATGATGGTGATACCGTTATTATGAGAGGCTACGCTGAAAAAGATGGCAAGCGTGTTGGTTTTGGAGAAGTAAAAACACTTATTCTTCCGGCAGATTAATAGTTATGATTAAATCCATCATACCCAAAGATATTCCGATTGGAGAACTTCATAGTTTATTACTAGGTGCTGTTTCTCCACGCCCTATTGCATTTGCAAGCACTATTGATACAGAAGGTAATGTAAACCTGAGCCCGTTTAGTTTTTTTAATGTGTTTAGTGCCAACCCTCCTATTATGATATTTTCACCTGCAAGGAGGGTGAGAGGAAACACAACAAAACACACACTAGAAAACGCAATGGCTACCAAAGAAGTGGTTATTAATATTGTGAATTATGCTATGGTACAACAAATGTCGTTGGCCAGTGCTGAGTACGGATTGGGCATAAATGAATTTACTAAAGCTGGATTTACAGAAGTACCTTCAGAAACAGTTGAACCTCCTAGGGTTGGAGAATCACCGGTTTCGTTTGAATGCAAGGTAAACGATATTGTACATTTAGGAACTGAAGGAGGGGCTGGTAATCTTATTATTTGTGAAGTAACCAAAATTCATTTGGATACTGACATATTAGATAAGAATGGCAAAATTGAGCCTGATAAAATAGATACTGTGGCAAGAATGGGAGGAAACTGGTATTCCCGAGCTAGTGGAGATTCCATTTTTGAGATACCAAAACCTATTTCTTCCATTGGTATTGGGTTTGACACTATTCCTTCGTCCATAAGAAATAGTAAGGTTCTAACAGGTAATGAACTTGGACAGCTAGGCACTATGGAAGAAATTCCATCGCCAATAAAAGATGATGTAAACGTAAACGAAATTATTATTTCTGGCAATAACGTAGAAGAACGTTTACACCAATTGGCTAAAGGGCTGCTTGCAAAAAATAAAATTAGTGAGGCTTGGGCAGTATTAATGGCCAACAAATAACAAATTCTCTTGGGCTTTCGTTTATAAGGTTAATATGATTTTGTAACTCCAATGAACGCTTTCACAAAAATATTATTCATTCCCCTATTGGTCTTTCACATACAATTTGTGCAAGCTCAAGTTGAAAAGCTTTATTATGATAGTGGAGGTGTTAGAGCTGAAGGAAGTATTCAAGAAGGTCAAAAATCTGGGGAATGGAAATTCTACTACCCAAATGGGGTAGTTCAGGCAATAGAAAATTACGAGAAGAATCAATTACATGGATCTGTAATCTCTTTTAATTTTGAAGGTGACTTACAAAGCAAAGAAAACTGGATAAATGGAAGCCTAGAAGATTCTGCATTTTACTACCACTCCAATAAAACAGTAAAGCGAAAAGGAGTGTACCTCAATAGTCAATACGAAGGCAATTGGCGAACCTACTACCCTTCCGAAATTTTAAAAAAAACGCTTGAATACAAAAATGGATTGCCTTATGGAGCTTGGCTCTACTATTCTGAAAAAGGCATTCTGCTTCAAAAAGGGTTTTATAAAGGAGGAAAAGAAAGTGGCTCCTGGGAATTCTACTCTAAAAAAGGAAAGCTTACTTTTAAAGGAACTTATGAAAATGGCAAAAAAACGGGTAATTGGATAGAGATTAAAAATGGAAAAGAAAAACCGTACGATTACAACTAAAAATCACTTGACAAACTCAAGAAAAAACCACTTTCACCAATATTATTAAAGGAGTATTCTGCTCTGATTACAAAATCGTACATAGTTACAAAGTCAAGCCCAAAGCCAGCTCCTGCTAACCACCTATCTGATAACCGTGCATTGCCTTCCAAGTTTTCAGTATTAGTAGCATAACCAAAATCGACATAGGTTTTAAAGTATAATGCATAAGGAATATATTGAAACTGCTCCAGGGGCATTCCTTTCCATTTTGTGCTTCCTCTAAAAATAGCTTTCTTAAATGTACTCTTATTTAAAAAGTAATTTTGGGCAAAAATAGTGTACAATTCATATCCTCGTACTAGCCTATTGCTAAATCCTAAGCCCGATAATAACGTATAAGGCTGGTCAGGAGGAGTGCTTAGGTTAACTGACACAAGACTATTAAAATAAAACCCTTTTTTCAAGTCAAAATACTTTGCATAAGTAGTTTGAAAACTAGTACGAGAAACACTGTTTTTAAGTCCAAAGCCAGTGTGGTCTATGCCAATAGAAAAGCTATATCCATCCAAAGGATAGGCTGCGATATCACGCTTATCAACATCAAAGGAGTACCTTAATTTCAGTAAATTTTGCTCATTGCTGCCTGTTCCAAAGTAGTTCGGATTTAATTGCAATACGGTGTCGGCAACATTATTTTTATTAAAGTTAATACCAAAACTATGTCTTGTATAAAAAGAATTTCTTAATGTATAAGAAACCCCAAAACCCAAGGTTGTACGCAATAAATCCTCTGTTTCAACAAACACGCGGTTGTTGTCTTCCGTTTTGTAATGCAAATTATTATATTCTAAATATTTTGCCGAGAAAGATAACCCATGCCTTTGACTCCGATCAATATACGGCATGGAATAGTTTACTTCAAACTTTTTAGTAAATCCAAACTGGGCTGTCACTGTCATTCTCTCATTCATACCACGCATATTAAAATGATATAGGCTTAGCCCGTAAATCAACCGGCTCAGATCCGCATCTTGGTTCACCCACCAATCATTAAAATTACGATCAATTATATCTAATAGAGGAATAGGAAATAAGTACCAGCGTTCAGCAACTTTTATAATAACATCTACCTTATCATAGTCTAACTCAAGAATGGCGACTTCAACTTCATTAAAAAGTTTTGTGTTGTAAATTTTGTTTCTATCGGCTATTATAATTTCCTCTAGTGCTTCAAACGAATAAGAATTGCCTATTTCAATAGATAACTCCCTCAAAATAATACGGTCTTTAGTCTTTTTGTTGCCTATTAAAAAAATATTGTCAATAAAAACTTTTCGGCCAGAGGGTATTGTGTCTTTTCCAAGTTGACTTATAGGCTGCGCAAAAATCGCAAAAGGTGGCAAGAGCAAAAAAAGCAGAATAAAACAATAAGATGCATTACCCTTAAAAAACCTATATATCACAGTAATATCAATTTCGAAATAACATAAGACACAAAAATAAGGGTCTAATGCTAACTTTTACGAAACTGACGATATAATCTCAGACTAATTGTATCAATTTATTATACCCCACTATTACGAAGGGTGGGTTGGCAATGAGCCTAATACAATTAACAAAATTTCCCTCAGTAGGAAAATATAAAAATTTGTGAGCGTAAAAAAATAATAACACTAGCAAAAATATTTTTGCAAATTCTATGTTTTTAATCATTAATAAAAAATTTGCAAAATTCTACCTGTGACTGCAAGTTAATAAATTCAAGTGCATGAAAACTACACGCAAAGACATAAAAAAAGCCCCGTACTAAAAGTACGAGGCGATTTTTGTAGTCCGTAGGGGAATCGAACCCCTGTTGCTGAGATGAAAACCCAGTGTCCTAACCCCTAGACGAACGGACCTCCTTCAAAAGGTGATGCAAATATAGCGGTCGTTTTTATTTTGCCAAACTTGTACCTAATTATTTTATATTTTTTTATTTTACTACTTCAATTAAATCTATAATGAACCAATAAGAATTTAGAATTGTAATGTATTTTTGTAGAAACTTTAAAACTTACATAATATCATGACAAAAGTTGCCATAAACGGATTCGGAAGAATTGGCAGACTAACCTTCAAAAGCCTATTGAATAATAGCAATATTGAAGTTATAGCCATCAATGACCTAACAGACACAAAAACACTTGCTCATTTATTAAAATACGATTCAGTTCATGGAAGATTTCCAGGTACTGTAGAAGCTACAAATGACGGTATTATTGTTAACGGAAAAGAAATTAAAATTTACGCTGAAAGAGAACCTGCTAAACTTCCTTGGGGAACTTTGGGTGTTGATGTAGTATTAGAGTCAACCGGTAGATTTGTAGATCCTGAAGGAGCTGGGGGGCACATAAAAGCTGGAGCCAAGAAAGTAGTTATCTCTGCCCCAGCTAAAGGCGATATTACTACCGTGGTGTTGGGTGTAAACGATCAAGTTTTAACTGGAAATGAAGAACTGGTATCAAATGCTTCATGTACAACAAACTGCTTAGCGCCAATGGCTAAGGTATTAGATGATAACTTTGGCATTGAAAAAGGATATATCACTACGATTCACGCATATACGGCAGATCAAAATTTGCAAGACGCTCCTCATTCAGATTTAAGAAGAGCTCGTTCAGCTGCTTACTCAATTGTACCTACATCTACAGGTGCAGCCAAAGCTGTTGGATTGGTTTTACCACACTTAGCTGGTAAATTAGACGGGTGCGCCATGAGAGTGCCTATTCCGGATGGATCATTGACAGACTTAACTGTTGTTCTTAAAAAAGAAGTTACTGCCGAAGAAATTAATGCCGCCATGAAAAAAGCAGCCGATGGTGCTATGAAAGGAATTCTGGAATATACAGTAGATCCTATTGTATCAATTGATATCATTGGCAACCCTCATTCTTGTATTTTCGATTCATTAATGACCTCAGCTAATGGAACACTTGTAAAAGTAGTTGGATGGTACGATAACGAAGCAGGCTATTCTGCACGTGCTGCTGATTTAATTGAAAAAATTAGCAAATAACATTGTAACATGATTTCAAGTAAAAGGCTTCAAAAATTGAAGCCTTTTTTGTTTAACAAACATTCAGTTTAAACCCGGATTATGCAATAGAATTCGTAATGAGAAGACAAAATGCAATAAATCAGAAGTTTATATTCGAAAAGCATAGCACCGCTATGGTTAAGAGGATAAACTTAGTAAAACGACTGATTTGCAGCAGTTTGTATTAGTAATAGAATTTCTATTGCATATTTTGGGTTAAACGCGTTAACTTAATTAAGACCTTTCATCAATCCTGCTTTTAAAAACGACATTCAAAACCACACCTGTTAATACAATTACAATACCCACAAATGATTTTAATGTATAGGATTCATCAAACAGAACGAACCCAAAAAGCAAGGCAAACACGATTCCTACATATTGTACACTGGATACCTTGGATAACTCCTCTAATTGGTACGCCTTAGTCATAAAATATTGAGCAAATTGAGTTGCTAACCCAATTAATACTAAAATAACAAGCTCCATTAAGTTGGGTGTAGTCCAGGCTGTAAAAAGCATATAAACACCTGTTAAAGGAATGGTTATTAGCGGAAAATAGAATATAATCACCAAGGGGTGCTCGCTTAGTTTAAGTTTTCTAATGCTGTTATAGGCCATACCAGATGCCAAAGCTGAGCAAACACCAATAACTAATTGAAATTGCGTAACTCTAGGGTCGAACCCTTGAATAATTATTACCCCTGCAAATGAAACTAAAAAGAATAACCACTGAATGGAATAAACCCTCTCCTTCACAATATAAATCCCTAAGACAGAAGTAAAAATGGGCGACAAGTATTGAATGGCAACTGCACTTCCTAAAGGCATTTGCTTTATGGTAGTAAAAAACAATAAAAGACCAATAGAGCCAGCTATACCTCTTATAATCAACCATTTTTTATTATTACCCCATACACTCACTTTTAACCTATGGAGCATAAAAAATGATATTAAGAAAGAAACGATTGACCTAAAAAAGACAATTTCAACAGGGCCTATTCTAGGAATAAATTTGATAAGGACATTCATTGCAGCAAAAAATAAAACCGCCACCAACATATAACGTAGCCCTTTGCTCATTACATTGCAATGAGCCCATCATGAATAACTACTTTACGATCAGCAATATCAGCTAAATGCTCATTATGAGTTACTATCACAAAGGTCTGGCCGAGTTCATCCCTCAATTTAAAGAATAAATTATGTAAGTCTTCTGCACTCGATGAATCCAAATTACCACTGGGCTCATCAGCAAATATGATTTTAGGTTTATTAATTAATGCCCTTGCCACAGCAACTCGCTGTTGTTCCCCGCCTGAAAGTTGCGAAGGCTTATGATTTTTTCGGTTTGTGATAGACAAAATATTGAATAATTCATTTGCATACTTATTGGTTTCTTTAGTATCCTTTCCACCTATAAGCGCAGGCATCATAACATTTTCAAATGCCGTAAACTCCGGTAATAAGTTATGAAATTGAAAGACAAAGCCTATAGAAGAATTTCTAAACGTTGCTATATCCTCCCCACTAAGGTTCAAAATTTCACTATCATTAATGATGAGAGAACCACTATCTTGTTTTTCTAGGGTCCCTAAAATATGGAGCAATGTACTTTTGCCAGCACCAGATGCACCCACAATTGATATTATTTCTTTCTCATACACAGTTAAATTTATCCCTTTCAAAACCTTAACATCGCCATAAGATTTTAAAATATTAGTAGCACTCAATACTGCTGATTTGCTCATACTTTCAAACTTAACAAATTAAATTTTAATGACTTCCATTGCTTGAAATAATAAGTGAAATCTAGTACCTTCGCACAACATTTTAGCACCTTTTATTGGTAGCTTAAAAATAATAAAAAATCAACTATGAATATTCACGAGTATCAGGCCAAAGACATTCTTGCAAGTTATGGAGTTAGAATTCAACGAGGAGTTGTTGCAGAATCGAAAGAAGCAGCTGTAAAAGCTGCAAAGCAACTAAATAGAGATACAGGAACAGAATGGTACGTAATAAAAGCTCAAATCCATGCCGGTGGAAGAGGTAAAGGAGGTGGTGTTAAACTTGCCAAATCTATTGATGAGGTTTCTACTATTTCTGATGAGATTTTAGGAATGCAGTTGATAACTCATCAAACTGGCCCTGAAGGAAAGAAAGTGAATAAAGTATTAATTGCAGAAGATGTGTATTACCCAGGAGCATCAGAGCCTAAGGAGTACTACTTGAGTATTTTATTAGATAGAGACAAGGGGTGCAATGTAATTATGGCTTCTACCGAAGGTGGAATGGACATTGAAACTGTTGCTGAAGAAACTCCAGAAAAAATAATTAAAGAATGGATTGATCCAAGAGTTGGTTTGCAAGGGTTTCAAGCTAGAAAAGTTGCTTTTGCACTTGGTCTTGAAGGCAATGGACTTAAAGAAATGGTAAAATTTATCTTTAACCTTTACAAAGCGTATGAAGCCACTGATTCTTCTCAATTTGAAATTAATCCAGTACTAAAAACTTCAGATGATAAAATTTTAGCGGTTGATGCTAAAGTTAATATAGACGATAATGCACTTTATCGTCATAAAGACATTGCAGAATTGCGCGATTTATCTGAAGAAGACCCATTAGAAGTTGAAGCAGGAAAATCTGATTTAAATTATGTGCGTTTAGACGGAAACGTTGGCTGTATGGTAAATGGAGCTGGACTGGCCATGGCCACCATGGATATAATTAAACTTTCAGGTGGTGAACCAGCCAACTTTTTAGATGTTGGTGGTAGTGCCAATGCAGAAACTGTTGAAGCCGGATTTAGAATTATCCTAAAAGAACCAAACGTAAAAGCCATCCTTATTAATATTTTTGGTGGCATTGTTCGCTGCGACCGAGTGGCTAACGGTGTTGTTGAAGCCTATAAAAACATTGGAACCATTGATATTCCTATTATAGTACGTTTACAAGGAACTAATGCTGAAGAAGGTGCTGAAATAATAGAAAAATCAGGACTTAAGGTAACATCTGCAGTGGTGTTAAAAGATGCTGCGGAAAGGGTAAAAGAGGCTTTAGCATAAGAATAATTAGCACTCGTAGTTCAACTGGATAGAATATCGGATTTCGGTTCCGAGGGTTGGGGGTTCGAATCCCTCCGAGTGTACAAGGCCTCCGCTAGCTAGCGGAGGCCTTTTTAATTATAGTATGAGGTTTACAGTTTATGTACTTAAAAGCGAAGTGAATGCCAAGTTATACATTGGCCAAACTCAAAACCTTGCAATTAGATTAACTCAGGAAAAACAAAATCTATTAGACCATTCATTCCATATAAGCTTGTTTATTCAGAAGAGTTTAACAGCAGAATTGAAGCCGTGCGAAGAGAAAAATATCTGAAATCAGGAGCTGGTCGAGAATTTCTTAAATCAATCCTCTAGGTAATCCTTCAATGTTCGAATCCCTGCCTGTCCGGCCATAGCCGTCAGGTTAAGCTCATAAGTGCGTCATAATGAGATGGTTTGCTTTTTTTTGATTCCAATAATAGTAATTGAACGATGTTGATTAAATCCTGTAGCAGCAGCACTAACCTATCAGGGGATGTAATTATTTGCCTTACCAGGTAGTTAATCCTATAGGCGTGTTTGTAATATTTCCATAGGCTCAAAGTTTTGCCTGGTAATTGTTTATTAATCAATTGAGTTAGATAATTGCCTAT